>WOUW01000053.1 GCA_009773055.1 Paracoccaceae bacterium | reverse complement strand
TGTGATCAGTTCCGTCGGCTCAGGCCCTGATCTCAACGTCGCAAAGGGGGTCAATTTTGGACGCCGATGCGGGGTCAGTTTTGCGCGCCGATTGACACCCATGACCGACATTCTGATCCGCAACGCCGATGCCGTGGTGACGATGAACGCCACGCGCGCTGAACTTGCGGGGGCCGATGTCCTTGTCCGGGGCGGAGTGATCGAGGCGGTTGGTCCAGGTCTTGCCGCGCCCGGGGCCGAAGTGATCGAGGCTGCGGGCTGCGTGGTCACGCCGGGCCTCGTGAATACGCATCATCACTTGTACCAGACGTTGACCCGCGCCGTGCCCGGGGGGCAGGACGCGCTACTTTTCGGCTGGCTCAGGACGCTCTACCCGATCTGGGCGCGCTTCGGGCCGGAAGAGATGTTCGTCTCGGCCCAGGTCGGGTTGGCGGAGCTTGCCCGGTCTGGCTGTACGATGACGTCCGATCACCTGTATCTCTATCCGAACGGCGCACGGCTGGACGACACCATCGCGGCGGCAGGCGAGGTGGGGTTGCGGTTTCATCCGACGCGTGGGGCAATGTCGATCGGGGAAAGCGCAGGCGGTCTGCCTCCCGACAGCCTGGTGGAAGCCGAAGCCGCGATTCTGACCGACATGATCCGGGTCGTGGACCGCTTTCATGACCCGAAGCCGGGGGCGATGGTTCGGGTCGGGCTGGCACCCTGCTCGCCCTTTTCGGTCAGCCGAGAGCTGATGCGGGACACAGCCGTTCTGGCGCGGGACAAGGCTGTGATGCTGCACACCCACCTGGCCGAAAACGACGAGGACATTGCCTATTCGCTGGCGCAGTTCGGCTGCCGTCCCGGGCAATACGCCGAGGACCTTGGCTGGACTGGCGCGGATGTCTGGCACGCGCATTGCGTGAAGCTGGATAGTTCGGAAATTGAACTTTTTGCCCGGAGTCTTACAGGAGTTTCGCATTGCCCGTGTTCGAATTGTAGGCTCGGTTCGGGGATCGCTCCGATACGCCGGATGCGCGACGCGGGCGTGAAGGTGGCTCTTGGAGTGGATGGTTCGGCCTCGAACGACGCGGGCAACCTGATTGCCGAGGCACGAATGGCGATGCTGTTGCAGCGAGTGGCACGGGGGGCGGATGCGATGTCGGCGCGCGAGGCACTGGAAATCGCAACGCTGGGGGGCGCGCGTGTTCTGGGGCGAGATGATCTTGGGGTGATCGAGGCGGGCAAGCGCGCGGATCTTGCGATCTGGGACCTGTCGGGGGTCGAGGCGGCGGGAGCATGGGACCCGGTGGCGGCTTTGGTCCTGTGCGGGCCAACCCGCGTGAAGCATCTGATCGTCGAGGGTCGGCAGGTGGTGCAGGATGGGCGGATGGTGACACTGGATCTGCCGCTTGTTTTGCAGCGGCAGCGGCAGCTGGCCTTGCGCCTGGCCGGGTAGGGCTTTTGCTGGCGGAGACCCCGGGATATGGTCGCGGGCAAGGAGGCCCGCCATGGACCACAATTTCGAAGCCCAGCGTCGCGAGACATTCGATACCTTCCGCCAGTCGAAGGGGATCAGCCTGCCTAAGACGGCGGTGGTCGAATACGCCTTCTTCATCGAAGAGCTGGACGCGTCGTGGCCGGCGCTGGAGCGGGCGCTGCGGATGGAGGGATTCCAGACGCGTCGCCTGAAGGACGGGGAGACGCTGGTCGCTTTCATCGGGCCGATCCCGGTCACGGCGGAGGAGATCTGGAAGTACGAACGGATCGCGACCTCGATTGCCCTAAAGCATGATTTCTACCCCGACGGCTGGGAACTGGCGGAGTAGCTGTCCACGCGTGGCGCAGAACTGTGATTATTTGAAATCAACGGGTTGGCTGCGCACGTTAGGATGGCATTGACCATCTAGGGCGGGCGCCCCCCACCCCCGGCCCCTGCCCACGGAGGAGAAGGGGCGGCGCGGGTCGCATCCGTGGTGTCCAGTCTTCTTACCGGTCGCGGGCTGGGGCGGTCTTCAAATTGAGCGCCTTGCGGCGCGCGCCTTTGTCTCGCCTCTGAGCCTTCGGCTCAACCGGCTCGGGCGTGCGCTCCGCGCGGGAGTATTTGGGAAAAGGGCAAGGGTTAAGGGTCAGTCGGCCAGTCGCGTGCCGCCGACCCAGACTTCGGTCACGGCGCGGTCGTCGCCCATCATGATCGTCGGGAAAAGCTGCTGCCAGAGGTCGGTTGCCCGCCGCGTCGCCTGTTCGATGGCGGGGGTGGAGGCGACGTCGATGATGACGAGGTCGGCCTCCATGCCCGGGGCGATGTTGCCGATCTTGTCCTCGGCGCGCAGGGCGCGGGCCGAGCCTTGCGTGGCGAGCCACCAGAGCTGTGCCGGGTGAAGGGATTGGCCGCGAAGCTGGGCGACCTCATAGGCGGCGGCCATGGTGCGTAGCATCGAGAAGTTTGAGCCACCGCCGGTGTCGGTGGCAAGACCGACTCGAAGCTGGCTTGCGAGACCCATGTCGAAGAGGCCCGAGCCGATGAAGGTGTTCGAGGTCGGGCAGTGGACAAGGCTGGCCCCGGCCTCGATCAGGCGCGACTTCTCGCGGTCGGTCAGGTGGATGGCATGGCCGTAGACGGCGCCTTCGCGCAGGAGGCCTTGCGCCTCGTAGGTGTCGAGGTAGTCGCGGGACTGGGGGAAGAGGTCCTTCACCCAGGCGATCTCGTCTGTCTGTTCGCTGAGGTGGGTCTGCATCAGGCAGTCGGGGTATTCGCGCCAAAGCTGGCCGAGGGCTTCGAGCTGTTCGGGCGTGGAGGTCGGCGAGAAGCGAGGGGTGATGACGTAGGACAGGCGGTCCACCCCGTGCCACTTTTCGAGGAGCCGCTTGCTGTCGTCGTAGGCCGATTGGGCGGTGTCGCGCAGGCCCAGAGGCGCGTTTCGGTCCATGCAGGTCTTCCCTGCAAAGACCCGCATCCCGCGCGACCGGGCAGCGGTAAAGATCGCATCGACCGAGGCCGGGTGGATCGTCGCGTAGGAGCAGACGGTGGTTGTGCCGCGCACAAGGACGAGGTCGAGGTAGCGGTTGGCGATTTCGGCCGCGTAAGCCGGGTCGTTGAACCGCATCTCCTCGGGGAAGGTGTAGGTGTTCAGCCAGTCAATCAGCCGCTTGCCCCAGGAGGCGATGATCGCAGTCTGCGGATAGTGGACATGGGCGTCGATGAAGCCCGCCGAGATAAGCTGCCGCCCATAGTCATGGATGTGCGCTTCGGGGTAGCGGGCGAGCAGGGTGGCGGCCTCGCCCACGGCGGCGATGCGGCCCCTTTCGACAGCGACCGCGCCATGGGTGATGACGCGGGCGGCAGAGAGACCCTCGGCGAACGGATCGCCGGAGTAGCTGAGGACTTGGCCCAGGATCAGATCTGTCATGCGGCACCCCTTGAACCGGTGCAGCCTAATGGGTTTCTGCACGGCGGTAAATTTTGCAACTGCCACTGGTGGCTTGAAACTGTTTCGCAAAAGCGCGAAGGCGCGATGGTGGGCGGCGGGGGTGAGCGAACGACCTTTGCGGTTGCCTCGCAGGCAGCCTAAGGTCGGCACCAAGCCAGGGAGGCGCGCATGGCAGAGATGACGGTCAGGACGACGCCGGAACTGCACGCTGAACTGATGGAGGCGGCGGTCGAAGCTGCGCGCGCGGGCGATACGGCGCGGGTCGAGGCCCTTCTGGCGCCGGTCCACCCCGCCGACGTGGCCGACCTTCTGGAGCAAATCAGCGAGTCCGACCGCGAGGCGCTTTTGGCCATGGGGTCTGCGGTCATCGACGGCGAGGTGCTGTCCGAGATCAGCGACGCGATCCGCGAGGACGTGCTGGATGCGCTGCCGGATCACGTGGTTGCCGAGGCGCTGAGCGAGTTGGACTCGGATGACCTTGTCGACATCGTCGAGGATCTGGAAGCCGCGGACCAAGGCCGCCTGCTGGGTGCCATGCTGGCCGCCGACCGGGTGGCGGTCGAGCAGGCGCTGGCCTGGCCGGAATATTCCGCCGGGCGCCTGATGCAGCGCGAGCTGGTGGTGGCGCCCGAGCATTGGACAGTGGGCGAGGCTATCGACTTTCTGCGCGGGGCCGAGCATTTGCCGGACCAGTTCTACCATGTGATCCTGGTCGATCCGCGGATGAGCCCGGTCGGCTATGTGACGCTTGGGCGGGTGCTGTCGTCGGGCCGAGATATGGCGCTAAAGGCGATCACCGAAGACAGTTTTCGTACGGTGGCGGCGACGGATGAAGAGGCGGACGTCGCCTATATCTTCAACCAGTATCACCTGATTTCCTGCCCGGTCGTGGATGGCTCGGGTCGGCTGGTCGGCGTGATCACCATCGACGACGCGATGAACGTGCTGGACGAAGAGCACGGGGAGGACATGCTGCGACTGGCCGGTGTGGGCGATGAAGCCGATGTCAGTGACGGGCCGATCGAGACGGTGAAGCAACGGCTTCCCTGGCTGGTGGTGAACCTGTTCACGGCGTCCTTGTCGGCATTGGTGATCACCCAGTTCGAGGCGACCATTGCGCGGATCGTGGCTTTGGCGGCGTTGATGCCGATCGTGGCGTCCACGGGCGGGATCGCGGGGACGCAGTCGTTGGCGGTGGCGGTCCGGGCGCTGGCGACGCGGGACCTGACGCGGGCCAACGCGGGCCGCGTGGTGCGGCGCGAGCTTCTGGCGGGGATGATCAACGGGGCAAGCCTGGCGCTGATCCTGGGGGCGGCCGGTGTGCTCATCTTTGGCGACTGGCATCTGGGACTGGTGTTGGGGCTGGCAATGATCGTCAATCAGATCGTGGCGGCCTTGGGGGGCGTGCTGGTGCCACTGACGCTGGAGCGCATGGGGCTGGACCCGGCCTTGGCGAGCGGGACGTTCGTGACGACGCTGACGGATGTGATGGGGTTCTTTGCATTTTTGGGGCTGGCGACGGTGATGCTGACATGACGGATGTGAAGGCTTTAGCGCGGGCCGAGGCTTTCGCGCGGAGGGCTGTGGCTTTTGCCGCGGGGCAGGGGCAGGCGGCGGAGATTCTGGCGGATTTTCTGGCGGATCAGAAGGGCAAGGTCCTGTCGGGCTACATGCCGATGCGAACCGAGATCGACCCCTTGCCCGCGATGGCGGCGCATCAGGGACCGGTGGGGGTGCCGGTGATCATCGCAAAGGCCACTCCGCTTCGGTTCAGGGAGTGGTCGCCGGGCGCGAAGCTGGTGGAAGGTGCGTTCAAGGCGATGATCCCCGAGGAGGGGATCTGGGTCGAGCCGCAAGTGCTGATTGTGCCGATGCTAGCCTTTGACGCACGGGGTTACGGGTTCTACGACCGGACGCTGGAAGGTCTGCGGGCGAAGGGACCGGTGCTGGCGGTGGGATTTGCGTTTGCTGCGCAGGAGGTGGCGGAGGTGCCGATTGACGTGTTCGATCAGCGGCTGGATGCGGTGGTGACGGAAAAGGGCGTCACGGTTTTTGCGTGACGCCCCGAAAGTCTTGAAGATGCGTTTGCCGGATCAGTGGGCGATGTCTTCCTGGCGGACGAACATGTTGCCCCAGGCGCGGTCGATTAGCTCGGGCGTCATCTGGTAGGGGATGTTCTCGAACTCGCAGACTGCAATCATCTGGTCGATCAGGAAGACCGGCTGATAGTTCGCGTAATTGTTGGCGATCGTCGGGAATTTGACCTTCATGAGGTGCATCAGCGCGACCTCGTCCAAAGGCATCTTCTTCTTGCGGGCGACCATCGCGAAGATCTTCAGGAAGTTTTCCTGGCTTGGGCCGTCGATCTTGATCTTGAAGAAGATACGGCGCAGGGCCGCGCCGTCGAAGATCTGGTTGGGATGGAAGTTGGTCGAGAAGATGACCAGCGTGTCGAAAGGCACCGTGAACTTTTCGCCCGATTGCAGGGCAAGGATGTCGCGAGATTCCTCCAGCGGCACGATCCAGCGGTTGACGATCTTCTGCGGCGGTTCGGCCTGACGGCCAAGGTCGTCGATGATGAAGATGCCGCCTGTGGCTTTCAGCTGCAAGGGGGCCTGGTAGGTGCGGGCGGTGGGATTGTAGTTCAGGTCGAGCATGTCGAGCGACAGTTCGCCGCCGGTGATCACGCTGGGACGCTCGCAGTAGACATAGCGGTTGTCGAAACGGTTCGATGACCGGCGAAGCGAGTTCGGGTCATCGACCGAGGCTTCGGCTGCAGAGTGGACGATCGGGTCGTAGACCGAGATGATCTGGCCGGAGTATTCGATGGCGCGGGGGACATAGACCTTGTCGCCAAGCGCGGCGCGAATGCCGTGCGAGATCGAGGATTTACCGTTGCCAGGCGGGCCGTAGAGCAGGATCGAGCGGCCAGAGGTCACAGCGGGGCCCAGGTTGTCGATCAGGTCGGGCGGCAGGATAAGGTGGCCCATGCCTGACATCAGCTGTTCGCGGTTCAGGCGGATGTCGCGGACCGACTGGCGCTTGATCTGCACGGAATACTGATCCAGCGGCACCGGCAGCGCGCCGTAGTATTCGGACTGGCTAAGCGCATCCAATGCACGAGCCTTGCCTGCATCGGTCAGCTCGTAGCCCATCTCGTTGCCGGCGGTGGCGTGCATGGTGCCCATCGCCGTCAGAAGCTTTTGCGTCCGCGCCATGTCGACCAGTTCCTGAGTCAACGGAACCGACAGGCAAATGATCTTGGACAGGACCGAGACCTGTGACTGGTTGGTGCGGAACATCGACTTCAAAAGGATGTCGCGCATCATGATGATCGACAGGCCGGTTTCTTCCAGCGAGCGGGGCGATGGCGGCGATTGCACGCCTGACACCGGGGCCTCAGCGTTCATGAGCAAGCTCCGTAAACAATCCAGCGAAGTTCAGCGGATTGAGTCGTAAACGTGACTTGTGTCAGCCCTGTGGCCAGATGGCGGCAAGAAGATAGAAGATGACAATGGACGAGAGTGCCAGGCCAAAGGGAAAGTAGCGCCGTTTGGTCCAGCTTTCCCAGTCCGGCGTCGCATTCCGGACGACGGGAAGGCTTCGCAACAGACGATGGATGAACAGCGAACCAACCATGCAGACGAAGATGATCAGAAGGATTTCGCCGATATTTCCCCCGACGAAAAGCCCGGCCATGGCCGCGCCGAACTTGGCGTCGCCCGCCCCGAACGTCCCCGTGAGATACAGTAAAAACCCGGCAACGAACACGATAGCCATGAGCGCAAAGCCCCAGAGCCAGGCCGACATCGGCACCAGATACCAGCCAAGCAGCGGCCAGACCGCCGCCATGGCAAGGACGGAAGCATTGGGGATCTTCATCCGCTTCAGGTCCGACAGAGCTGCCCAAATCGCGATGGGCAGCACCGGGACCAGAAGGATCATCGCATCGGTCGGTTCGAGCATCAGGTTTTCACATTGGCATCAAGGGCTTCAAGGCTGCGGACGGCGGCCTCGAAATGTTGCGGGTGGGTTTCGATAGCCTGGCTCAGAAGGCTTTTGCCAACCGATACATCGCCCTGCTTGATCGCTGCAAGCCCCATGGAATAGAGCATCTCGGCGCGTTCGACCTGGGTCATGCGCACAACCGGCAGGTCATACTTGCGCTGGGCAGCGCGGGCGAGGACCAGGTTGTTCTTTGCGGTGAAAAGCGACGGGTCGTACGTCAGCGCTTCCATGAAAAGCTTCTCTGCCCCCGGCGCGTCACCGCGTGTCAGCTTGGAGAAGCCCCAGTTGTTCAGCACACCGGACGGCGTCGTGGTCAGCCCGGCGGCGATTTCATAGAAGCTGTCCGCCTTCTTCCAGTTCTTGTCGCTGTCGGCAACCATCGCCTCGAGCCGGTAGCGGTCGAAGCTTTCATGGGTCGGCGGGATCAGATTCAGTTCGGCCTTGGCTTCGGGCCACTGGTTCGACCGGATCAGCGCATCCGCAAGCATCACCCGATCTTCGGGGGTGCCTTCGGGGTGGGCGACGGCCTGACGCCAGACTTGCGCCGCCTCGGTGGGTTTCTGCGCCCGGGTCAGCGAACGGGCAAGGCCGCGCATCAGGTCGATCCGGTCCGGGTTCTGCTGCAGGGTGCGGGCGAAATAGTCCACCGCCTCGGCCGGGTCGGCAACCGACAGCATCACGTCGTTGAGGTTGGATTCGTCAATCACATTGACGTCTTTGAGCGCCCTTTGGACCTGAGCGTCAGAATCCTTCTGACAGGCCGACAGGGCGACTGCGCCGCTGAGGCACAGCACTACGAAAGCCGGATGGCGCATATTCAGCGTCCTTTTTGTTGACTGCCCGTATTCTTGTCTGACGTGCCGCCGCCTAAAGATCGGAGAGAAGAACGTATTTGCCCTTCTCTTGCCGAACGAGACGGAACCCGCCATCTTCTTGTTGTTGATCAGGATCATACACGCTTGCCTCGCTTTGCGCGATAGCAAGCATCAGATTTTCGCGGATCGAGTCCGTTTGGCCACTATCCAGAGCAAAAGCCTTCTGGAAATAGACCCGAGCTTCGCCGGTCTTGCCCTGTTCCATCATCACCACGCCGAGATTGTTCAGGGCCGGGACAAAATTGGGGTCAAGTTCCAAAGCACGTTTGAGGATGCTTTCAGCCTGGCCCAGACGCCCCAAAGCCAAATTGGCGGACCCTATGGCGGAAAGGACATCGGCGTTGATCCCGGTTTCGCCCGCACCCCGGAGATAGGCCTTGAGCGCAAGCTCATGCTCGCCCGCTTCCATGAGCCGGTGACCGACGGTCATGCCGTCGACGCCCTTGCCGTTGGCGTCCACCCCAAAGGGCTTGTTCCTAGAAACACCACTGGCTGGCACGCAGCCAGCCAGGAAAACTGCAGAACACAGCGTAAGAAGCACTGCCTGGCGCAAGTCGCGACCCGTTCGGTATCAGAGGCCGGATGCCAACTGGCCCAGCATTGTCACCATGCCATGGATGGATGGCCCGATGAGAATGACCAGAAGCGGCGGAACTGTAAACAGCATTGTGCCAAGGGTCAGTTTCGTCGGCAGCATGTTGGCCTTTTCTTCGGCCCGCATGATGCGCTTGTCGCGCATGTCTGCGGAATAGACCCGAAGCGCATCTGCAATCGAGGTACCGAAGGTGGCCGACTGGATGATCGTGGTCACGAAAGAGGCGACGTCAGGGACACCCACCCTTTCGGCCATGTCCTTCAGGACCGAAATGCGTTCCTTGCCTGCCTTCACCTCTTGCGCGACCATGTCGAATTCGTCAGCGAGGGCTGGGTAACCGGCGCGGCTTTCCTTGCCGACGCGGATGATCGACTGGTCCAGCGACTGTCCGGCTTCGACACAGACCAGCATCAGGTCAAGCGCGTCGGGGAAGCCCTGGATGATCTCGGTCTTGCGCTTTTCGACCCGCTTGTTGACCCAGTAGCGCGGGATGTAATAGCCGACGGCGCAGGGCAGAAGGCTGTGCAGAAGAAGGTCGGTCATCGACATTTCCTGCGACATGGACTTGACCAGCGCGATGGCCAGCCCGCCTACGAGAAACAGGATGCCGAGCAGAAACTGGATGGCGTGGAACATCCGAACCGAGTTCTTGCTGGAGTAGCCCGCCCGCAGCATCGTCAGCTTGGCGGCTGACAGCTCTTCCTTCTTCTGCGGTTCCAGGAAGTGGGCGAACCTTTCAAGCTTGTCGACCTTTTCAGTCTTGCGAAGCGCGCGCTTCTTGTCCTTGCCGGCTTTGGGCGCCTGATCCTTCAACTCGCGAAAGCGGTCGCGCTGGCGCTTCATCACGATGGGAAGCGCCATCAGGATGAGTAGGAAGCCGAGAAGCCCGACTGCCAGAAGCGGAGCCATCGGTCCGAAGCGGTCGGTCATGCCCGACATGAGGTTGCTGAAGAAGTCCATATCCGACCTACACTTTGATGTTGGTCATCACCTTCATGTAGATGATGTTGATGATCAGGAAAACCACGACAAAGAGCGCGGCCGGAACATAGGCCGAAGTCTCTTTGACGGCGTCGTAATAGTCGGGCTGGACCACGTTGATCATGACCAGCGCGGCGATCGGGAAGCCCGACAGGAACATGCCGGACCACTTCGCCTCGGCAGTGATGGCGCGGACCCGGCGGAAGAGCTTGAACCGGGCGCGGACCACCTTGGACAGACCTTCGAGGATTTCGGCCAGGTTGCCACCCGACTGCGCCTGGATCGACACGGCGACGGCAAGGAAGCGAAGGTCCTGGCTGTCCATCCGTTCGGCAAAGGCCTTGAGTGATTCCGAGATTTCGCGGCCGTAGGCGGCTTCGTCGGCAATGACGCCGAATTCGGACCCGAGGGGGTCGGGTATTTCCTTGGCGACAATACCGATCGCGGTCGAGAACGGATGGCCGACGCGCAAACTGCGGACCATCAGTTCGATGGAATCGGGCAGCTGTTCCTCCAGAAGGCCCATCCGCTTTTTCGCGGTGCGGTTGACCCAATAGAAAACTCCGCCCACCCCCATCGCGATACCGACCACGATACGCAGACCCAGGTCGGCACCCGTCATTACCGAGAGCATCATGAAGGCGAAGACCGACAAAAGCGCCATGATCCCGATCAGCGCCTGCGGCGAGAAGGCGATGTTCGCGCGCTGCGCCTTCTTGGCCAGCATGGAATAGAGCGGGATGTTTTTCGCGGTCAGGTGCTGGTTCATCTCCTTGCGGAGCTGTTCCAGGACCTGTTCGCGGTTCGCGTTCTTTTCCAGAAGGGTCAGGCGGCGGCTGACCTTGCTGTTGAGGCTGATCGATTTGCCGAAAACGATCAGGTAGATTCCGTTGACGATCACGACGACCGCCACGAAGATCATGAGGTAGATGAGGGGTGCGGTGCTGATCTGCATGGCGGTCAGATGGTCGGTTCGTAGATCGAGGCCGGCAGGTCGAAGCCCCACTGGCGGAAGCGGTCCGAGAAGGCCGATCGGATGCCTGTCGCATTGAAGCGCCCGATGATCTTGCCCGAAGGCTCGACCCCGAGGCGTTCAAAGCGGAAGACTTCCTGCATCGAGATGACTTCGCCTTCCATTCCGGTGATTTCGGTGATGGAGGTCATGCGGCGCGTCCCGTCCTGCAGGCGGCTCGCCTGCACCATCAGGTTCACAGCCGAAGCGATCTGGCTGCGGACGGCTTTCAGCGGCATCTCGATCCCGGCCATGGCGACCATGTTTTCCAGACGGCTGATCGCGTCGCGCGGGTTGTTGGCGTGGATCGTCGTCATCGAACCGTCGTGGCCGGTGTTCATGGCCTGCAGCATGTCGATGACCTCTTCCCCCCGGGTTTCCCCCACGATGATGCGGTCGGGACGCATACGAAGCGCGTTCCTGAGGCAATCGCGCTGGCTGACCGCGCCCTTGCCTTCGACGTTGGCCGGTCGGCTTTCCATCCGGCCGACATGGACCTGCTGAAGCTGAAGTTCGGCGGTGTCCTCGATGGTCAGGACGCGTTCGTGGTTGTCGATGAAGGACGACAGCGCGTTGAGCGTGGTCGTCTTACCCGAACCCGTCCCGCCCGAGACAATGATGTTCAGCCGGCAAGACACGGCGGCCTGCAGATAGGCGGCCATTTCCTCGGTGAAGGCACCGAAGCGGACCAGATCCTCGATCTTCAGTTTGTCCTTCTTGAATTTCCGGATGGACACCAGCGAGCCGTCGACGGCGATCGGCGGGATCATGCAGTTGAAACGGCTGCCATCCTGCAGACGGGCGTCGCAATAGGGGTTCGATTCATCGACGCGGCGGCCCACGGCGGACACGATCTTGTCGATGATCCGCAACAGGTGGCGTTCGTCGCGGAAGGTGACGTCCGACAGCGAAAGCTTGCCCGCCCGTTCGACGAAGATGCGTTTGGGCCCGTTGACGAGGATATCGTTGATCGTCTCATCTTTCAGCAAGGGCTCCAGCGGACCAAGGCCCATGACTTCGTCATAGAGCTCCTGGTTCAGCGCCAGCCGGTCTTCCTTGTTCAGGGCGACCGACATGTCGTCCAAAGCTTCGTTCGCCAGCGACGCGATTTCGCCGCGTAGGCTTTGCTCGGTCGCTGACTCAATAGCCGAGAGGTTCAGGTCCTCGAGTAGACGCTTGTGGATCTCGACCTTGAGCTCGGTCAGGCGTTCCTTGCGCTTTTTCTCTTTGTCGGCGGCCACGGCCTCGGCTGCACGCTGCTGGACCGCAGGCTGCGGTGCTGCACGCTGCGCGAAGGCGCTATTGTCCATCGGCTGACTGACTGGCGCGGTGGTCCCCTGGGCAGGGCGGGCACCAGTGGGCGTGTCTTTCTTGAAACGACTGAACACGGAAGGTTCCCCCTAGATCAGGCTTTGGCGGTTTCGGTGGCTTTGTTGATTTCGTACAAGGACTTGGCAAGTTTTTGCAGTTCCTTGC
>WOUW01000052.1 GCA_009773055.1 Paracoccaceae bacterium | reverse complement strand
TTGCCGCCGGGGTTTCCGCCAGTCGAGATCGACGGGCAATTCTACTGGGATGGCGGCCTGGTCTCCAACACGCCTCTGTCGCGCATCTTCGAGACCCGGACGGATACCGCACCTCTGGTGATCTGGCAGGTCGACCTGTTTTCGGCGCGGGGGCCGGTGCCGAGTTCCGTCTGGCAGATCGAAGCGCGCGAGAAGGACATCCGCTTTTCCAGCCGGACCCGCGCGATCACCGACCAACTTCACAGCGAGCACAAGATTGCCGACGCGCTCAAGCTCCACGAGGCCGCATTGCCTGATGACTTAAAGGCCCATCCTGCCATAGCGCCGCTGTTAGCGAACGCGACGCGCGGTCCGGTGACGCTGATCCACTTGATCTACCGGGCCAAGCCCTATGAAGCGGGCGCGAAAGACTACGATTTCTCGCGCGATGCGATGCGGCTGCACTGGTCGGCTGGCGAAGCCGACGTGGTGACCAGCCTCGCAGATCCGCGACTAGACGCCCACGATGCAGATACCGACGGAATGCATGTGTTCGACCTGACCGACGCCGCGCCCCAAGAAAGGCTCTCGCCATGACTGAAGACGAGGTGCGCGCACGCGCTTTCGCGATGCCGCTGACAAGCCCGGCATTCCCCCCGGGTCCTTACCGATTTGTCGACCGAGAATTCCTGGTGATCACGTATCGGACCGATCTCGAGGCATTGCGTGAGCTGGTTCCGGCACCGTTGGAGGTGGTGGAACCTCTGGTGAAGTTCGAGTTCATTCGCATGCCGGATTCCACCGGCTTCGGGGACTACACCGAAAGCGGACAAGTGATCCCGGTGCGGTTTCGTGGCCTTGCGGGCGGCTATGTCCACGGGATGTATCTCGACGACGAAAGCCCGATTGCTGGCGGGCGCGAGATCTGGGGCTTTCCGAAGAAGCTGGCGCAACCCCGGCTGAGGGTGGAACAGGATGCGCTGGTCGGCACGCTGGATGTCGGATCACTGCGGATCGCCAATGCGACGATGGGATACAAGCACCGCCCCTTTGACCTTGCGAAGGCGAAAGCGGCGGTCGCGGCACCGGCCTTCCTGCTGAAGATCATTCCGGATGTCGATTGCAGCCCCCGCATCTGCGAGCTGGTGCAATATCAATGCGAGGACGTGACCGTGAAGGGCGCGTGGGAAGGCCCGGCGCGGCTTGAGTTGTTCCACCATGCCCTTGCCCCCGTCGCCGATCTCCCGGTGCGTGAGATCGTGTCAGCCGTTCATATTCTGACCGATCTCACTCTGGGCCTGGGCTCAGTGGTTCACGACTATCTGAAGGCTGCACGATGAAAGAAACCCGCCACAGTCTTGGGACACGCATGTTGCACATGGGCGTCGCACTTGCCATCATGTGGCAACTCGGGGTCAGCCTGGTCATGCAGGGTCCGGGCCAGAACAGCTTTGGGGACGCCCTTTTCCAGACGCACCAATGGGTCGGCATCGCCTCGCTGACACTACTCGTTCTGTTCTGGTTGAATTTGGCACTTCGCAGCAGCGGCAGCGCTCCCGGTGCCCTGTTTCCCGGGGCTTCGCGTGCTCGGCGTGCGGCGCTGGCGCAGGATGCCGCACAACATGGCCGTTCGCTTCTTCGGTTTCGCCTGCCCCAATTTTCGGACGTGTCGCCCCTGGCCTCTGCTGTGCATGGCCTTGGTTTGCTGCTGATGACCTTAATGGCGGGCACCGGATTTGTCTGGTGGCTGATCGGGCCGTCCGGTCTTGGCGGAACCATTCTGGAGGTGCACAAGCTCTTTGCCAACCTTGCCTGGGTTTATCTGATTGCCCACGCGGGACTTGCAGTCGTGCATCATGTTCGCAGAGAGGCTTCGCTGTCCGAGATGTGGTCCCTGCGAGCCGGAAAACAAGGAGATTGAGATGGACCTGAAAGACAAGATCTGCATCGTCACCGGCGCCGCCAGCGGCATCGGTCGTGCCATCGCGGCACGCTACATTTCCGCTGGCGCGCAGGTGGCGATTGCTGACCTGAAGCTGGAAACTGCCGAATCCGTCGCGGCAGAGCTGACCGCACAAGGGCCTGGGCGCGCGATCGGTGTCGCCATGGATGTGACAGATGAAGCACAGGTCAACGCAGGCGTGGCCAGCGTTGCACAGCAGTGGGGCGGCGTTGATGTGCTGGTTTCGAATGCGGGCATCCAGATCGTGCATCCGGTCGAGGACTTTCCCTTTGCAGACTGGAAGAAGCTGCTGGCCATCCATCTGGACGGCGCCTTTCTGACGTCCAAAGCCTGCATCCCGCACATGAAGTCGAAGGGGAGCGGGTCGATCATCTTCATGGGCTCGGTCCATTCGCGTGAGGCGTCGCCACTCAAGTCGGCCTATGTGACCGCCAAGCACGGGCTGCTGGGTCTGGCTCGCGTGATCGCCAAGGAAGGTGGCACGCACGGCATCCGGGCAAATGTCATCTGCCCCGGCTTTGTTCGCACCCCCCTTGTGGACCGTCAGATCCCCGAACAGGCGGCAGAACTCGGCATCTCTGAAAAAGAGGTGATCGAGCGGGTCATGCTTGGTGAAACCGTGGACAAGGAGTTCACCACAGTCGAGGATGTGGCCGAGGTCGCCTTTCTTTTCGCAGCTTTCCCATCGAACGCGCTGACCGGACAGGCGCTGAACGTGAGCCATGGATGGAACATGTCCTGACACGCCGTGCCGGGCTTGTCGGACCTTAGCAAAGGAGTGCATGCAAATGACCGAACTCGTCGTGATCAGTTATGACGATGTTGAAACAGCGGAAGCCGCGCGCAAGAAGCTGTTCGAACTCTCAAAAGAATACTACGCCGACATCGGCGATGCAGTGGTTGCGGTGGCTGACGAGCACGGCAAGATCCATCTGCGCCAGATGGTCAATCCTTGGTCGCTGGGGATGCTGTCGGGATCGTTCTGGGGCCTGCTTGTCGGCCTGCTGTTTCTGAACCCGCTGCTTGGTGTTGCCGCGGGTGCTGCGGCAGGCGCGATCGGCGGTGCGCTGTCCGACTTCGGGATCCGCGACGACTTCATGAAGGAGGTTGCCGCCGCTTTGAGCCCGGGCAAGGCAGCACTGTTCATGATGGCGCGCAACATCACCTCGGACCGCGTCGCCAGCCATCTTGCAGACTTCGGGGGAACCGTCCTGCGCACGAACCTGTCGTCAACCGACGAGGCCAAGCTGCGGGCGCATTTTGATGCCGCCAGAGAGGAGAAAAAGGGATGATGGGAATGCAGATCGTGATTGGTCCTGTGTCGGCGCTCATCGCTGGGATCTTGATCCTGCTCATGCCGAGGTTGCTGAACTATATCGTTGCGGCCTGGTTGATCCTCACCGGACTGACAGGCCTTGTGCCGCACCTCATGGGCGGGACCGTGATGGGACCATGAGACTGCGGTCGGGACGACCCGACCGCAGTGACTGTTCGTCGTCCGCTAAACATCGAAAGGAGCACACCATGTACGTTCGTCTTCTTTTAGTTATGTCTTTCATCGGCGGCCTCGCCCTATCGGCTGCCGCTCAGACGTCTCCGCCAACGCTTGACCAAAGGATTCTTGATGCCGCCGGGCATTTCGAGACCATTACTGAACAGGCCTACACGAAAACCAAGGACGAGTTGTCTTCCGTCCTGCAGCAAGCCGAAACCGCTGTTTCGGGAGTAGCAGGCGAAATCTCGACAGGTGGCAAGGCTGCGGTAGCATCTGCCGCTGACGGACTGAAATCGGCATTGGCGACTGGCACCCAATCGGAGATTGCAATCGCATCGGTGGAGGCCCATCGGAGGAGGCCTACCGGGCTCTGGTGAACGAGATTTCGACAGCGCATCCTGTACCGAAGGAAGTCAGTCTGCTTGATTATGCCGGCTTCAAGATCGACGCCTTGGTGAAGGCTGGCGCACCCGATTGGAGCGCTATCGGTCAGACCCTCGACTTTGCCGATCAAACCTGGAAAGCCATCTCCGACCGGGTTGGCGTTATGGCGTTGAGGGATAAGTTCAGCGCCACTCTTGTCTCTCTCAGAGCATCTGTTGCAGCCAAGGACCCGGCGAAAGTCCAGACCGATGCTGCAGCCGAACTCGCAATGGTTGACGAGCTCGAGAAGTATTTTCTGAACCGACAGAACGAAGCCCAGCCGTTTCCGGGTTCAACAATCCGGGAATGGCAAACAAATGCTGCAGAAGTGGATTGATCCTGTCAGAACCTGCCCCGCCGTTTGCGCCAACAGTCGACGATGACATCCGTTCGAGGATCGTTGTCCCCCTGATCGTTGCCTTGGCAATGCTCATGGAGACGACGGATGCCACGGTGCTTGCCACCGCTTTGCCGATCCTTGCCAAGGATCTTTCGGTTCCGGTCCTTTCCCTGAAGCTGGCCTTGTCCACCTATCTAATCGCCTTCGCCGCGATGGTGCCGATATCGGGCTGGCTGGCAGACCGGTATGGGGCCAAGCGCATTTTCGTCGCTGCGATGACGACCTTCCTTGTCGGTTCTGCCTTGTGCGCGATGCAGTCGACGCTCCCGGGTTTGGTGCTTTCGCGTGCTGTCCAAGGTGCCGGTGGCGCAATGATGGTGCCGGTCGGGCGTCTGATCGTCCTACGGGGTGTCGCGAAGTCCGACATGGTGCAGGCGCTGGCCTGGGTGACGGTGCCGGCCCTCATGGGCCCCGCACTGGGACCGCTGGTCGGCGCAACCGTCACGCAGGCGCTCGGTTGGCGGTGGGTGTTCCTGGTGAACCTCCCGATCGGCATTCTGGCCATCGTGCTGGCCGTGATCCTGATCCCAAGAGTCAGTCCGGAGCCAGTTGCGCAATTGGACCGGCTCGGCTTTGCGCTTTCGGCACTGGGCCTTGGCGGTCTCCTGTTCGGACTTTCGACGATCGGCGAGCACCTGATCTCCACGCCGATTGCGATAGTGATTGGCCTTGCTGGTGCCGGTTTGCTGGCGATCTACTTCCGTCGCGCCCGAGGACGCGAGGATGTTTTGGTCGATCTTCGCCTTTTCCGTCATCACCTGTTTTCGGTGGGCATTCTGTCGGGAACGCTTTTTCGGATGAGCGGCGGTGCGGCTGCCTTTCTGCTGCCGTTGCTGTTTCAACTTGGCTTCGGGCTTTCGATTATCGTGTCAGGTCTGCTGAGCGGGGCCTTTGCCCTGGGCGGGTTGACCATGCGCATGCTCGCCCCGAGGATCCTCAATCGTTTCGGCTTCCGCGACACCCTGATTGCGGGAACCTTGTTGAGTGCCGCCAGCTTTGCCGCCCTGGGCTTCATGCAGACCCTGAACTATTCCATCATCATTCCTTTGCTGATTGGTGCCGGGTTCATGCAGGCACTGGTGTTCACCGGACTGAACGGTCTGGTTTTCGCCGAGGCTACAGAACTAGAGATGGGCCGGGCGACCGCGCTTTCCGCCATCTCGCAGCAGGTCGGCCTGACGTTGGGCATCTCGGTCGCCGCGCTTTTGCTTCAGGCTGGAGGGACTGGGTCGCCATCGTCGGCGCCACTTCTGCCCCATTTTCCGTTAGCGTTCTGGGCCATTGCAGCCGTGCTTTTTGGCACGGCCCTGACCTTGCGTCGGCTGCACAAGGGGCAGGCTAGGATGCTGCGTCATGTCCCGCACCACAACCATCGGCAACATGACAGGGTTTGATGGCATGGTCTTCGGGGCACGACGAGCTTTTCTGCATTGGTCAAGCCAGCTTCGCCCGATCGGTGGAGCAGGCGCACGGCACGCGGCGGGCCTGGCGACTGCCACCCTTGCAAGTGCTCTTCTTTTTGGCGCCTGCCCTGCACTGGCCCAGGACCTGACGTTCCTTGACCCCGCTGGCCCGATCGCGCGATCGGAACTGGATCACTTCTGGCGGATCGCACTAATCTCTTCAGTCGCAGTTCTACCGGTGCTGCTTTTGCTGCCTCTCATCGTCTGGCGCTACCGCGCGGGAGGCAAAGGTGCATTCAGACCGAACTGGGACTACTCGCGCCAACTTGAAATCACGATGTGGGGAGTTCCGATCGTGATCGTGGCAATCCTTTCCGTCCAGCTTGTGCGCAACACGCTTGAACTGGATCCCTACCGCCCGCTCGCCTCGGACGTGCCACCCTTGCAGGTCGATGTTGTGGCGCTGAACTGGAAGTGGTTGTTTCTACTGCCGGAATATGGGATCGCCTCTGTGGATTCTCTGACCATTCCGGTGGATCGACCCGTCGAGTTCAGGCTGACCAGCGACAGCACGATGCAATCCTTCATGGTTCCCGCGCTGGCGGGGCAGATATATGTGATGCCGGGGATGGAGACGCGCCAGAACCTGTTGGCCGACCGGCAAGGCCTGTTTGTGGGTCGCAACACACAATTCAACGGGCCGGGCTTCGCGGGCCAGAGTTTCGCGCTTCAGGTCACGGATACGGCCGGTTTCGAAGGCTGGGTCTCCCGGTTGCGCCAGGATGGACCTGTGATGGACGAGGCCGCCTATGCGCTGCTGGCCACACCCGGAACGGCAAAGGATCTGTCCGGGATGCGATGGCTTGCGCTGGACAGCGGCGGTGCGTTCGGCTTTGCGGCCTATCCGGACGGTCTTTTTGATCGCGTCCGTCAGCGGTACATGACACAACTGCCAGTCGGACCTGCCGAGCAGCCGGGCTCGCCGAACTATGCCCCCGAGGGTGCCCGGCAGAAGGACAGCCAGCATGATTGATCTCTTTGGGCGGCTCCAATGGAACGACCTTCCGTTCGTCGTGGCGATTGGTCAGCCGACCGCCAGCAATCTGGTTGCGGCGGGTGTCTCGACCACAAGCGGATCGGAGTGATGTATATTGCGCTGGCTTTCGTGATGATGGCGCGGGCCATTGCCGAAGCGGCCGTGATGCGGCTTCAGCAAGCTCTGGCCCTTGACGGCGGTTTCCTCAGCGAGGCGCATTACGCCGAACTCTTCTCGACCCACGGGACGATCATGATCTTCTTCGTGGCAATGCCCTTCGTGACCGGCCTCATCAACATTGTCGTCCCTCTGCAAATCGGTGCCCGGGATGTGAGCTTTCCGCTGCTGAATTCGATCAGCCTTGCCCTGACCGCCGTCGGCGCGGCCCTGATGATGGTCTCACTGGTGATCGGGGACTTTTCAACCGGCGGGTGGACCGGCTATCCGCCCTACACGGGCATCGTCTTCAGCCCCGGTGAGGGTCCCGACTATTGGATCTGGGCGATCACCCTTTCATCGGTCGGCACGACGCTTACCGGGATCAACTTTGCCGTTACGATCTACAAGGAACGTGCGCCCGGCATGAGCTTCATGCGGATGCCGATGTTCACCTGGACGGCGCTGTGTTCTGCGATCCTGATGATCTTCGCCCTGCCGCCGATCACCGCCGCCTGCGTGATGCTGGCCTTGGATCGCTATCTCGACTTCCATTTCTTCACCAGCGACCTTGGCGGCAACATGATGAACTTCGCCAACCTGTTCTGGTTGTTCGGACATCCCGAGGTCTATCTGCTGATCCTGCCGGCCTTCGGTGTCTTTTCCGAGGTGATCGCGACGTTCTCGGGCAAGCGGCTCTACGGCTATGCCTCGCTGGTGGCAGCGACGATGTGCATCGCTGTCCTGTCCTTCACCGTCTGGGTCCACCACTTCTTCACCATGGGGGGCAGCCCCTACCTGAACGCGGTGTTTGGCGCAGCAACGATGACCATCGCCATTCCGACCGGCGTCAAGATCTACGACTGGATGGCCACGATGTATCGCGGCCGGATCAGGCTGACCGTGCCAATGGTCTATGCGCTCGGCTTCATGATGCTGTTCGTGATCGGCGGGCTGACTGGGATCCAGCTGGCCAATCCCACGATCAGTTATCAGGTGCACAACACGCTTTTCCTCGTTGCGCATTTCCACAACATGCTGGTGCCGGGCGTGCTGTTCGGGATGCTGGCCGGATACACCTACTGGTTTCCGAAAGTCTTTGGGTTCCGGCTCGAGGATCGCTGGGGCTATGTCGCGGCCTATGGCTGGATACTCGGCTTCATGTTAGTGTTCTTCCCGTTGTATGTCGTCGGGCTGCTGGGGATGACCCGGCGGACCTATGATTACACCACGGCTGCCTTCCAGCCCTGGATGATTGTGTCTGCTGTCGGTGCCGGGGTCGTGCTCTTCGCCTTTGCAGCGCTTGTCATCCAGCTTGTCCGTTCCATTCAAGGGCGGTCCGCCCTCGCGGACACGACTGGCGATCCCTGGGATGGCCGCAGTCTTGAATGGTCCATACCCTCGCCCCCGCCCGCATGGAACTTTGCGGTCCTGCCAGAGGTGAAGGATCGCGACGATTTTACGCGTCAGAAGGAAGGTGGCGCTGCGTGGAACCCGGCGGCGCAGTATGACGATGTCGAACTGCCGCGGAACAGGGCCGTCGGCGTCATCGTCTTCCTAACCGGCACGCTTTTGGGCTTTGCGCTTGTCTGGCACGTCTGGTGGATGGCGGCGGCCATGTTGGCCATGATCGTCGCGCTGGTGATCTGGATCGGTTTCCAGGGCATCTCAACCGAAACAGTTTCGGCCGCACGGGTCTATAGCGTGGACTGCGATTTTCTGGCCCGCAAGCGCGCCGCCCTTGGCAAGTCTGCGGCTTCGGGCGTCAACACTGTCGATCCCGTCGGGAGAGCCCGGGCATGACACAGGACGCACCGCGCCATCCGGGGCTTAACCTTGGCCGACATCACCCCGAGGCCCACGCGGAGAACGAGAAGCTGATGTTCGGCTTCTGGGTGTTCCTGATGAGCGATCTCATCCTGTTCGGCATAGTGTTCGCCACCTATGCCTCTCTCACGAACCCGATGGGACAGGCCGGGGGACCGACGCCGCGGGATGTCTTCAGCCTGACCTCCGCAGCGATGCAGACGGCGATCCTGCTTCTGTCCAGCTTCACCTTCGGGCTGGCAAGTCTTGCCTTGAAGTATCGGCAGCCGTCGCTCCGCGCCTGGCTGGCCGTGACGCTGCTACTCGGGCTTGCCTTTCTTGGCCTGGAACTTCGCGACCTGGTTCAGATGGTCGCCGATGGTGCGGTGCCGCAGCGCAGCGGATGGTTGTCCGCGTTCTGGGTGCTGGTCCCGCTGCACGGGCTGCATGTGGCGGCCGGATGCCTGTGGCTTGCCGTCATGCTTGTTCAGGTAACACTTTTCGGGCTGACCACGCAGGTAAGCACGCGGCTAGCGCGGCTCAGTCTGTTCTGGCATTTCCTGGATGTGGTCTGGATTGGCGTCTTTTCCGTCGTCTACCTCGGAGGCCTCGCATGACCTTGGAAACCGGACGCAAGGAACTGCGCCTATATGTGATCGGTTTCGCTCTCGCCGCAACCCTGACGGCGGTTCCGTTCGCGGTTGTGGCCAGCGGGACTGTTCCTCGCGACGTCAGCGGCTGGGTCATCGCACTCTGTGCCCTGCTTCAGGCGATGGTTCATTTTCGCTACTTCCTGCACATCGATTTCAGTCGGCAGAAACGCGAGGATCTGCAGCTTGTGCTATTCTCAGTGCTGTTGCTGGCTATCATGGCGGGCGGGACTATTTGGGTTCTCGCCAATCTGTCAGCGCGCATGATGCCGTGACCGTTGGGCGGGGACATGCGTCGCGGAGTGACGCGGAGAGCGGGACTGGTGAGGCAACCCGGGATGAGAAAGCACACGCATGAACAGCTTTACGGGTCTTGCGGAGCAGATATTCGCCGCGATCAATCACCCGGTATTCCTGCCGATACTGTGGTTGGCCGCAGGTTTTGTCGGCGGCACTCTTGTTTCGGTGCTGTGGGGCCGCTTCATCCACACGGTCATCGCGCGTGACCGCGACGGCCGCTTGGACCGGATTGGTCTTGGCTTTGTCCTAGGCGTGGGGCGCATCGTCATCTGGCTGTTCGCGCTGATGATCGTCGCCCACGCCATTCCGATGCTGAACAAGGTGGCGACAGCGCTGCTAGCCTCGGTCTCGATCGTATCAATCGTGATTGGCCTTGCGGCACAGTCCACCCTGTCCAATCTCGTCGCTGGGCTTGGCCTCGTTTTCTATCGTCCCTTCCGGATTGGTGACAAGCTGCAAGTGACAGCCCCGACAGGGCTAGAGATGGGCACCGTAGAAAGCGTGAACCTTGGGTATACCGTGCTCAGCACTTTCGACAATCGTCGGATCGTCGTTCCGAATGCGGTGATTGCCACGTCGACAACTGTGAATCATACGGCCGTTGATCCGCGCATCCTGGCCCGAGTGCCGTTTTCAATCGCCCCTGATGCCGATATCGACCGCGCCCGTGCCGTCGCGATCGGGCTTGCCAACGCGCATCCCGGGGTGGTCGGGATAGTAGGCTGTCCCGTCGTGGCGCTTTCGGCCTTTGGCGTCGACCTAAGCCTGCGCGTCTGGGCGGCAGATGCCAGCACAGCGGCAACGGTGCTTTGTGATCTGCTGGAACAGATCAAGGCACGCTTCGACAGCGATGGCATAGCGTTGTCCTTTCCATCGCAGAGCGCAGTCTCGAACGGCAGGCCGAACTCTGCTGTCTGACAGCGCGGGATTTCATCAGGTTGCGCCGGTCCTCCGGATCGCTCATGGGTCTTTGTGTCGTGTTTCGTTGTCCACACCATCGCTTTGCCCTGCGCGTGTCGGGGTTGCGTCCATCTTCACCAGGATGCGGTCGAGCCGGTCGAGGATCGCCTGGTCGATCTTCTCATGCAGTCGCATGATTTCGAGCTCGGCGCGCAGGTTCACCTCGTAGTCCAGACTTGCGGCGATCCGGTCTTTCGCCGACTGGCGATTTTGGCTCATCATGATGATCGGCGCTTGGACCGCCGCGACGGTGGAAAGCATCAGGTTGAGAAAGATGTAAGGGTAGGGATCGAAGGCCATGCCAAACATCGATAGAACGTCGGTGTTCAGGATCATCCAGGCGATCAGGATCAGCGAGAAAGCGATGATGAACCGCCAGGAGCCCCCTACCGCCGCGACCCGGTCCGAAAGCCGCTCTCCGAAGGTTGCGCTTTCGGCCGCGACAGTGGCAGCATCGCGGCTGGTCGGCTCGCTGCGGTGGATACCCTCGAGGACCTTGATCTCTCGCAGCTCCAGCGCCTTGGCGTGTTTGCCGAGCAGGCGTCTTGCGAGACTGTCGAGATGATTGTTTTCTGCGGTCATTTCGGCTCCTTTCCTAGTATTTTCGGCGACGCTGTTGCGCTTGGTCTATGGCAGAGCCGCGTTCAGGCCGGTGGCGCCAGGATGACGATTTGTCCGTCGCTGCGCCGACGCGGCAGCCCTGAAAGTCCGAGATCCGGGATGACTGGATACGGGACATCCTGCGCCGACGGAAAAGCGAGCATCTTTCCGGTGCGGCGAATGATCTCGGACTCTGCGCCGCCCAAAAGGACCGGGGTTGGGTTACCGGTGCCCGCAACCTGCATCGCGGACCGCCACAGCCGCAGGACGTCACGGCTTTGGCCGTCCGGTGCCACGCGGATCATCGTCAGGACGGGCAATTGGCCGTCCTGCAGGCGCGGAACGACAGGCAGATTGCTTGCCGACACGTTCGGGTCGAGATAACGGGTCAACACACTAGGCGAGAAGTCGGTCGCCCGCACCCATCCTGCCGCACCCGCCGCCGTCTCGAATCCCGCAATCGACCCCGCCCATTGCAGCACGATCGCCTCTTCGGTTTCTCCTCCCAGATCGATCCTTCGGGCGGGCAGCGTCGCCCATCCGGTCGTCTGCCAGTCAGCGCGACTTAGGGTCTGGACCGGAATCGGGAGGGGCGCATACATCGCAAGGGCTTGCGGAAGGGACCGGGTGGAATGCCACGCGCCAAAGGTCAGAAACACCGCCAGCGACAAACCGATGGTGACGCTCGGGCGGGTCGCCTGAACGTCGGCGCGACGGAAAGCCAGCGCGAAACTCAGGGTAAGGCCGATCGCCAGCAGAAGGCCGCCGGCGACATCGGACGGCCAGTGTGCTGAGAGATATAGCCGTGACGCCGCGATGACGCCGACAATTCCGGCCAGCGCCACCGGGACAGCCCTGCGCCATGGAGCGCCAAGTCCGGTCCAAGCAAACCAGACAAGCAGGCCCATCAGCGTCGCGGCTCCGGTGGCATGGCCGCTGGGAAAGCCGTAGGACTGCACTCCGTCATAAAGGGCGGTCGGGCGCGGGATCGCCATGGCGCCCTTGATCAGCGTTGCAAGGCCAGAGGATATTGCCACGGTCACCGCGACGCCTATGGCCAGATGCAGTTGCTTGCGCCAAAGAAGCCAGACCACTGCCGCAGCTGTGGCGGCGATGATGACGGGTGCATCGCCGAAACCTGTCAGGAACGCCATCAGCCGATCCCCCGGCTCGGTTCGCAGATGACCAAGCGCCAGACTGATCGAACGGTCGGCTGCTGCAAGGCCGCTCCGCTCGGCGACTTCTTGCGCAAGCGTCGCAAAGATGGCGGCGACGATTGTCAGTGGCACCCCCAACAGGATCAGAGGTCTAAGATCATCGGACGGCGCAAGAACCGAAAGCGCCAGGGCGTTCGCACGATTCCCGGGTTTTTCGCGCAGATAGCCAACGATCCGGTCGCGCTGCGCAGCCAGCGCTGGCACCACACGCCTCAACAGCAGACGCATCAGCAGAACCACGGCTACAACCGCACCAAGCAGCACGGCGGCAAGAACGACGAGGCGCATGCTCGCATGTCCCGCAAGGCCGAAACCGAGGCCGGCCGCTGCGCCCGGTAGGATATGCGCCGGGGCCCAGATCATCGCCGATACGATGTTCGCCGTAAAGAAGCGGGCCGGGGACATGCCGGAGACCCCCGCCATGACCGGGACGACGGCCCGGACACCTGGCGTGAACCGGGCGATCAGGATGCTCTTGCCTCCATGACGGGCAAAGAAACTGTTGCTCTTGGCAATGAGGTCCGGGTGACTGCGCAGCGGCCATGCGGTTAGGATGCCATCTCGCCAGCGATTGCCGATCCAGAAGGACAGTCCGTCGCCTGCAATCGCCCCGAGTGTCGCTGCGACAAGAACCGGCCATAGCGCCAGATGCCCAAGCCCGACGGCTGCGCTTAACCCCAGAAGAATCGCTGTCCCCGGAATGAAGGCTCCGATCACCACGATCGATTCCGATGCGGCGAGAACAAAAACCAATAGTGCCGCAAGCCATTGGTTCTGCGCAAGAAATTGCATCAGTGTGTTAATCGTCTGTGCCACGTCACAAGGCCTCCTGCGGGGTATCTGCGACCGGGTCGGGCGCTATCGGTCTGCCAGAGGCTTTGCTTCCGGCAATGGCGTCGGAAGTATCTGGCACAAGCGATCCCAGCGAAACATAGATCCTGAGCAGGTCGTCGACGTTCAGGTCAGACTGCGGCGTGACACTGGCGCGCGGAACAAACACAAGATCGCCGCTCATCGGCAGGTGCGAGGTCGGCAGGTAGATCAGCAGACTAGCCTCGCCATACATGTCGAGCTACCGCGGGCTGGTCGGAAGTGCCAGCACATCCGCACCTTCTGTGCCGCCGAATCCGACGGTCGCCACCTGCATCCGGCGAAGGTCGCTGCCTTCGCACCCCGCGATCAGCAGGAAGACCTGCGAGACAGTCCGATACACTGTCCGCAGCACCGGCACCGCTGTCAGCAGGCGTTCCACCATGGCAACGAGGCCCTGAGTTGCACGACCACGCTCGAACACTCCCAGCGCACAGATCCCCAGAACGAGCAGTCCAAGTTCGAGAAGATAGGCAATCACCCCGTGATTGGCGCCGACAAGGCCCGCCCCGATGCGTTCCACAAGGTCGCCCGCCATGATTGCCGGCCCGAAGGCCGCAGCGAGACGCGCCATCAGCCACTGGAGGATTATCAGCGTCAGAATGAGCGGCACAAGCACAGCCAGGCCCGCGAGAAACGAGCCGACAACACCGCTGCACCAAAGACGTGTGAGAAGCCGCACTCCTCAGGTTCCTTTTCCAAGTTCTGCAGTTGTATACGGTGCGGTAACTCTGATGTCAAGGCAATGGCCGTTCCGGCCTGAGCTCGCGGTTTCGAGCCGCATTCCCCGTCGTGCTCGCTGCGGCGCTCTTTGCGCTCGGGCTCTATGCGCTGTATCGGCTGCTTGCGCCGGTGAACCTTGCCGATGTCGCGGCCCAGATACGGACAACGCCATGGTCAACGATGGCTCTGGCGCTGCTGGCAACCCTTTGCGGCTATCTTGCGCTGACCGGCTATGATTGGTCGGCGCTGCGCTATATCGGCAAGCCGCTGCCATTGCCGGTCGTGCTGACCGGCGGGCTGATGGCATATGCCTTCGGCAATACCATCGGCCTGTCAGCGGTCTCAGGCGGGGCCGTGCGGTGGCGGGTTTATTCGGGCCTGGGGCTGGATGGCTACGACGTCGCTGCGGTCTCCAGCTTCGCGGCGACCTCCTTCGGAGTGGCGGCGACGGTCATCGGCCTCGGTGCTCTGGCTCTGCATCCTGGCGCGCTCGCCGCCATACTTCCCTTCTCCGCAACTGCGATCCGCCTTGGCGCGCTTGGGGTCATCGCCGCAATCGTTCTGCCACTGATCTGGGCCTCGTTGAGGCAGTCGCGGGTCAGGATCGGCCGTTTCGAGGTGCATGCGCCCAGCCTGTCGGTCCTTTTCGGCCAGATCCTGTTCAGCCTGGCCGACATCGGGTTCTCGGCGCTGACGCTGTATGTCCTGCTGCCTGGCGGAGATATCGGTTTCATGACTTTTCTCGCGGTCTTTGCGGCGGCCACAATGGCGGGCATCTTAAGCCACGTGCCGGGCGGTATCGGCGTTTTCGAGACGGTCGTCATTGCCGCCATGCCCGCGACCACGCCGGTCGATCAGGTGGCAGCGGCGCTGCTGCTCTATCGGTTGACCTACTACTTGGTGCCATTCGTTCTCGCCCTGACGGCCTTGTCGGTGTACGAGGCCTGGCGTCTCGTTGGCAGCAGGGTTCCAGGTGGCGCGGCAGGGCGTGTCGTCATGGCGGTCGAGCCTGCCTTGCGGGCAGTGGCGCCCCTTGCACCCTTCGTTCTTGCCGCCACGGTCTTTGGCGCCGGTCTGTGGATGAGCGTTGCAGCGCTGGTGCCTGCGACATCAGAATCCGCCGAGGTCGCCGAGGCCCTGTTCCCGCTTGCCTTCGTAGAAGGCTCAGCACTTTTGTCCAGTGCGCTCGGCGCGGCGCTGATCCTGATCGCCTATGGTCTGGTACGGCGCAACCGGGGCGCATACTGGATCGCCTGCACGGCGATGGCAGGTTCGGCTGTTGTCGCTCTCTTTCACGGTGTCGACATCGAACGCGCAGTCGCGCTCGGTATTCTGCTGCTGATCTTCCTGCCCTTCCGGCAGGAGTTCAATCGGCGAACGCGTCTCAGCCACGCGGCACTGACGCCTGCTTGGGCCATTCTGGTTGTCTCCGTGATCGTCGCCTTCGGCTTTGTGCTGTTCTTCTCCTACAAGAGCACGCCCTATGCACATGATCTCTGGTGGCAGTTCGCCCTGGACGAACGCGCACCGCGCGCGCTTCGTGCCGGACTGCTTGCAAGCCTCGTCATTGGTCTCACCACGCTTGTGCTGCTCTTGCGCGCTCCGCGATTCCTACCGACCCGACCCGATGCTTTTAGCCTGGCGCAGGCGGCGAAGATTGCAGATGCCGCCGACCATCCCGATGCAGGTTTCGCGCTGACCGGGGACAAGTCGCTGATCTTTTCCGACGACGGCGCTGCCTTCGTCATGTTCGGCGTTGCGGGCCGCAGCTGGATTGCCTTCGGTGGCCCGATCGGCCCTGCCGATGCCGCCGGGGAAGCCGCACTTGCCTTCGTCGAGGCGGCGCGGCGTGAGGGCGCACGCGCCGCCTTCTACGAGATCGGACAACAAGATGTGCCGCTGATGCTTGAGTTCGGCTTCTCGCTGTTCAAGATGGGCGAGGAAGCGGTCGTTGACCTCCGCACTTTTTCGCTCGACGGGCCCGCCCGCAAGAAACTTCGTGCCACACACGCGCGCGCGAAACGTGACGGCCTGACCCTCGAGATCTCGGCACCTCCGCACAGCGTGGATCTGATGGCCGAACTGAAGGGAATTTCCGATGCCTGGCTTCAGGACAAACACGCGAAGGAGAAGAGCTTTTCCGTCGGCCGGTTCGCGCCGGACTGGCTGAACCGCTGGCCCATTGCCCTGATCCGCCATGGCGGCAGAACTGTAGCCTTCGCCAATATCCTGCGCACGACGCGCGGCGGCACCGCAACGATCGACCTGATGCGTCACGCCGCCGCCGCTCCCGTCGGTACGATGGAGTTTCTGTTCACCGAACTCATGCTGGTTCTCAAGGCCGAGGGTGTCGACGCCTTCTCGCTTGGAATGGCCCCGCTTTCGGGCCTTGCTCCCGACCGAAGCCATCGGATCTGGGACCGGTTTGGGGCCATCATCTTTCAGCATGGCGGAAACTTTTACAATTTTCAGGGTCTGCGTGCCTTCAAGGACAAGTTCGATCCGGCCTGGCGCGTCCGATATCTGGCAGCCCCCTCGGCGTTGGCCCCGTTCCTGGTGCTCGCCGATGCGGCTCGCCTGATCATTGGCGGGACCGGATCGCAGATACCCCCTTCACTCTCCTCAGGTCCCGAGCCTGTCTAGGCTCCGCACTCGATACGGGTCATAGTCTGGATGGACAGTTGCTTCGAGCGCCAATGCTGTCCGCAGGACTTCCGGGGTCCGAACGTAACGCGTTGCGACCCACCGCTTGTCTTTCAGCCACCTGAACATGATCTCGATCCCAATGCCGCGGCTTTGGCCACCTGACCAAAACAATGCATGGCCCAGGTCGGCCCTCTGATACCAGACCCTGGAAAGTTTCGCCCTCGACCTGACCACCGCAATCGTCCGACCGGCTGCACGCATTGAGAGTTCCGCGGGCCGAACGATCGAACGACCCGCGCCCGGCAGGCGCAAATGTCCACCGGGCTCCAGTCGCTGCTGGATGAATGACCCACGTCAGGCCATCGCGGGCACCGCCCTTGTCGCCAAGGGCTACGTCCAAGCCTCCGACATCGAACCGGTCATCGGCGCACTTCTGACCATCGGGTCGGTGGTGTGGTCTGTCGCGGACAAGCGCGTGAGGTGACTGCAGTTCAGTCGCAGAGATCGTCGCCTCAGTTCGCCTTGGGCACTTGCAGCCCAAGTCGGATTGAGAACCGCTCATCCAATTTCGTGTAGAGCTGAGCAAAGTAGTGTTTATCTTCTGCAACATCGCCGAGGATCATCGAAACTTGCGACTGCAGTGCCTTCGCTAGGCCTTCGAGTGGACCGCGTAGTTCCAGCGCCTTCGGGTTCGCCTTGACGGCCTGCACTGCAGCTCGCGCAGCCCAGTCAGCCAAAGCCAGATATTCCATCACCCGCTTCTGCTCGGTTTCATCTTGTTCGACCTGCAACTGCTGCAGGGCGCGCGATGTCCCGAAATGCTGCTTCAGAAGACGACCAATAAGGCGCGGCCAGTCGTAGCCATCCTTTGTGTTGTCAATCGGCGCGCAAAACTGACCCCGCATCGGCGTCCAAAATTGACCCCCTTTGCGACGTTGAGATCAGGGCCTGAGCCGACGGAACTGATCACAGA
>WOUW01000051.1 GCA_009773055.1 Paracoccaceae bacterium | reverse complement strand
TGCTCGAGGCTTCCAGCTTGGCCTTCACCCGGTCCAGTCGCTCAGTCCGCAGGCGGTCGAAGTTGATCCGCTCTTCCCAGTCCACAGCCATGGAGCCATGAGTCGCAATCGACATAACGCCTTTCCCTTCCCTTTGACTGCCCTCGTGATGGGCTTTTGGTCCGCGCCGGACCTAAAGGCTGAAGGACCGATGACGTGTCCTCCCGCATGCCGACTTTCGTTTTGGTAGCACCCTGATTCCGCCAGATGTCATCCAAACTTGTCCACTTCGGATGGATCAACGGCACAGTTGGCGGTGTACTGCGGCCCCCGACCGACCACGGCGCAAGAGACCCGGCCGCCAGCGCCTATGATTGTCGCTGTCCTCAGGCCCGCTGTGGCGACCAGAGTGCCCCCGGGTCTTTCTGCGTCACGGCTTGACCATCTGGAGCACTGACCAGTTCCAGCTGCATCCCCCAGGGCGCAAGGAAATAGACCCAGCTCAGGCCCTTCGATGGCCCGTCCTGCATTGTCACCACATCGCCCTGAACCGTGACACCATTGGCCTTCAGATACGCCACTGCTGCCACGATATCGCCAACGCAAAACGCCAGATGGTTCCCGCCCACGTCGCTGTTGGCGGGCGGCGTTGTGACCTGACCGGCGATCTCGTACTCGAAAATCTCGAAGTTTGGCCCGTTCTGGCAGCGCAACATGGCCAGTTTGCGCAACACGGCACGGGGATGGACGCCCAACTGTCGATGCATCCAGTCATCGTCGGCTTGAAACGGGCCGATCTCATAGGCCTTTGTGCAACCGATCACGTCGGTGAAGAACCTGACCGCCTCGTCCACGTCGGGCACCGTGAACCCTACATGCTCGGCCCCGGCCAATCCTGGCAGGCCGCTCATCGCGCGCTGACCGGGTCGCCGATCATGGTCATCAGCCGCAACTTCTGCAATTCGAACACCTTGTCCCTTACCTCGGCAAAGGCCTTGAGATGCGGCATTTCCATGTGTTTGTCCCATTCCGCGCGGCTGGTCCAGTTTTCATAGAATGTGAACTCCGCCGGGTCGTCGTCGTCCTGATGTAGCCAGTATTCCACACAGCCCGGCTCGGCCCGGGTGGGCGCGATCAACCCTGTCAGAAAGGCCTTCGTCGCCTCGATCTGCCCGTTCAGCGCGCGCAGATGTGCAATCACCGTCAATTGTCCTGCCATTTCGTCCTCCCTACCAGTTGAATTGACCACCTGAGACATTGGCGCTTTCTGCTGTGATGTTGCGAGCCCGGTCGCTGGCCAGAAACGCAACCGCTTCGCCGATGTCCTGCGGTTCCTGCGGCCGCGCAAACGGGATGCCGCTGACAAACTCGCCCCAGGCCTCGGCCTCGGAGATGCCCTTGTTGGCAGAGAGCTGCTGCAACAGCGGATCCCAAAGAGGCGTGCGCACGACGCCCGGGCAGACAGCGTTGACGTTGATGTTGTGGGGTGCCAACTCCTTGGCGAGCGATTGGGTCAGCCCGATCACCGCGAATTTCGACGCGCAGTAGTGGCTGAAGAGCGGTATCCCTTCTTTGCCCACCATCGACGCGATGGTGACGATCTTGCCGTAGCGGCGGCTGATCATGTGCGGGATGACCGACTTGCAGGAAAAGAACACGCCCTTGATGTTGACGTTGTGCACGCGGTCCCATTCGGCCTCGTCAAGATCGGTGATGGGCACCGATTTGGACACGCCGGCATTGGTCACAAGGATGTCGATCTTACCGTGCGCAGACAGCACCTTGTCGGCAACCTCGCGGCAGCTATCCCATTTGGTCACATCCTGCGCCAGAACCTCGGCACGCCCACCGGCGGCCCGCACAGCGGCAGCGGTTTCTTCGGCATGACCCGGGGAGATATCGGTGCAGATCACCGTTGCCCCTTCCCGTGCCATCACCAAAGCAATGCCACGCCCGATCCCGGTGCCGCCCCCGGTTATGACAGCGACCTTTCCTGCAAGTTCTGCCATGACGCCCCCCTCAGGTGCGAACGACGATCTTCAGATTGTTGCCCGATGGATCCAGCAGAGCATCAAAACCCTTGGACACCACATCGGCAGCATCGATGCGGGCGGTTATGACTTTTTCCACCGGGAAGGTGCCACTGGCGATCAGCCGGGCAATGCGCGGCCAGACGGTCACCGGATAGCACCAGGTCGCCTGAACCGAGATGTCTTTCAGTGCCCACAGCATCGCGTCGATCTTGGCGGGCTTCATGTGCAACCCGGTCTGGACAACCGTTCCCTGGCGCCGCACCGCCTCGGCGCAGGCGTTCAACGACACTTCCAGCCCGACACATTCCAACGCCACATCGACGCCGACGCCCTCTTCAGTAAGGTCGCGGACAACCTCTTGCAGGTCCTGTTTCGTCGGATCGACGGTGACCGCATAGGGCGCGATCTCATTGATGATGCGACGGCGGTTGGGGTTCGGCTCTGATACGATTATCACCGCCGCCCCCGCCGCCTTGGCCGCCAGAACGGTCAGCGCGCCAATCGGGCACCCGAAACCAGCACAGTCGACCCTGCCGTAACCCCGCCCCGGTCAACGCCGTACATGGCGACGGCAGCGGGCTCGATCATCGCGCCCTGTTCGTCGGTCAGATTTTGCGGGATGGGCTGGGCATTGTAATCCTTGACCACTGCCTGTTCGGCCATGCCGCCCCAGGCCCAGCTGAGGCCGACACAGCCCATCTTCGGCGATAGGTGATAGAGACCGCGCTTGGCATAGTAGTCGTCGCGCGGTGACAGAAGCGGCTGGATCGAGACCCGATCGCCGGGACTCACGTGCGATACCGCAGAGCCGACCTTTTTCACCCGTGCCGAAAACTCGTGGCCCAGAATCTGCGGGTTGCTGGCACCAGTAAAAACGTGCGGCGTCTGTGGAGTCACGATGGGACCCGCAATGTATTCATGCAGGTCAGTGCCGCAGATGCCACAGCAGAAGGGTTCCACCAACACGTCATCGGGGGCAAGCGCATCCGATGGCGCAGCTACGTCCTCGACACGGATATCGCGGGCTGCGTGGAAGCGAACGGCTCTCATTGGTCTCTCCTCTGTCGGTGACGCAGGCTGGGTGGCGCGATGGCTTTGGGTGATCGTAGCAAGCCTGCCTGAAGAATGCGGATGGCTTTCATCCATAATGGATACATTCTCTTGCGCACCCTGCTATGACAAGGGTCGCCAGAGCCGCAACGTCAGGAGTGCAGCATGTCCGAAAGAACCATGTCGCCGCACGAATTGTCGCGAGTGATCGACTTCCTGCGCAAGATGCGCCAGCCCTTCGACAATGGCCTGCCCGGCGCAAAACCTGATGCCTTCTGGAATGCGGTCCTTGAACTTGTGGATTGCCATCTGCATCAGGTGCCGGTGACGATTACGACCCTGATCGAACTGTCGCAGGCCAGCTACGGGGCGGGAAACCGGCTGATCACCAAGATGATTGAGGATGGCCAGATCATCAAGGTGCCGCGCGGCCCGCAGCACAAGACAGTCTATCTGGCCCCCAGCGATGAACTTCTGGCCGCTTTTCAGATCTATGCCTCGCAGGTCAAGGCGCATCTGGCGCGAACCTTCGGCCTGCGGTCAGGTGCCGAAACGGATGAGTATTACTTCGGCGGATCCTATTTTGCCGCCCATATCATCGCGCCGCTGCAGGGCCATGACATCTCTTCAGCCGCCCTTCGCAACACTCGGTTTCTTTTGCACGACGACAATTATTTCGTGTCGATGCGCAATATGTGGTCAGATTTCCGCAATGACCTGAGCCGGAAGTCGAGCTTCGACCTGAGACCCCTGCCCGAGCTTTACAAACGTGTTGACCAGGTGCTGAGTGACCCCTCGACGGCGACCGATGTCGTTGCGATCAACATGCCCTGGCTTGGCCGCTTTGCCGACGAGGGGATGCTCGCTCCGCTGGATGACGCCCTTCGGAACGCGCCGATCAACCCCTTGGACTTCCACCCGTCCGTCTGGAACACTGGCCGCTGGAACGGCAAGCAATATGGGATTCCCATCTATTGCACGGTCGAGTTCCTCGCTGCCAGGCGTGATCTCTTCGAAGAGGCGGGACTGTCGTATCCGCGCACGTTTGATGAAACCATCGCCGCCGCCCGCGTTCTATACCGCCCCGACCGCGAGCAGTATGGCATCGCCTGGAATGCCGCGCGCGGCATGCCGATTGCGCATTCCTTCATGTTCTTCCTCGCCTCGGCCGGGGGCTCGATCATCGACATCCCGCGTCGGCACGAGAACTGGCTGGACAGTATCGATCCCAAAAACCCAACCCTGACGATCAACAGCGATGAGGGGCTGATTGCCATTGAGTACATGCGCCGTCTGGTCGAGGTTTCAGCCCCCGGAATCGAAACCTTTGACGCAGAGCACAACCTGACCTCCTTCATGTCAGGACACACCGCGCTCAGCTATTCCTGGTCGATGCGGGCCTCGCGGCTGGAACACGACCCCGGCAGCCGAGTGAAGCGACGTGTGGCTTATCTGACCCCTCCAGCGCGCAAGGGGCGGCAGGTTACGGCGCCGGTCGGTGGGTTCCTTCTAACGATCCCGGCTTACATAGACGTCGAACGCAAGCGCGACATCGTCAACGCGATCGCCTGGATGGCCTCCCCCGAGGCGATGAAAGCCCATGTGCAGAACGGCTTTCCGGTCGCCCCCCGGTTTTCAGTCTGCGCCGACCCGGAGGCGCTGGCGTCGTCCCCCATCGTCAGCTTCGTCGACCGTATGGCGCGGCGGCATGAACTGAACACCTGGTCGCGCCCGCCGATCCCGGAATACGTCGCCATCGAGGCCGCCTTGGGCAACGAGATTTACGCCGCCGTATTCGAAGGCAAACCCCCGCGAGATGCGTTGGCTGCTGTCGAAGAGACAGTGAACCGCACCTTCCGCGACCGCTAGGCTAGTCTGCCGCCCTGCCACGTGCGGCCGAGTAGATCAGCGCGGCCGCAAGGATCAGCGTACCTTGGAACACGTACTGATAGGTCTGCGACAGACCCAGGAACGTGACCAGGCTTAGGACCTCGGTCAAAAGCAGTGCGCCAAGTACCGAGCCAAGAAACGTACCGCGCCCACCTTTCAGGCTTGTGCCACCCAGAACCACCGCAGTTATGCTGGCAAGCGTGTAGTTCGCCCCCTGCGCTGGATCACCGACACCGATCTGCGCCATCAGCATGACCGATCCCAGCGCCGCAAAGAGCGCCGAGATCACATAGCCGCCGATGAAGACGCGGTCGGTGTTCACCCCGATCCGCCGCGCGGATTCGGCGCTGGAACCCAAGGCCCGCAGCCGGATCCCGGATCTTGTGCCGCGCAACATGTATTCCGAAAGGAAGGCCAGCGCGACGAGGACAAGAAACGCCACAGGAACCGGGCCCAGTTTCATCGTGATCACTTCGGTCACGGGATAGGTGATGTAGCCACCGGGAGCATCGCGGAACAGGAACGCCACGCCTTGCAACCCGATGAACATCGCCAATGTCGCCGCAATCGCGGTGAAATTGGCAAAGCGGATCAGAAAGCCGTTCACAAGCCCGATCACTACCGCCATCGCAAGGATGAGGACAAAGCCCAGGACAATGGTTCCGGCAGAGGACTCATCCAGAATGAAAAAAGACGCGATCATCACGCCAAGACCCATCAGTGGGCCGACCGAAAGGTCGATTGCGCCCAGCATCAGCGGCACCGTCTGTCCCAAGGCGACGAATCCAAGGGCGGTCGCCAGAAGAAGGATGTTCGACAGATTCAATGGCGACAGGAAATGCGGGTTCTGCGAATAGCCAAAGACGGCCAGCAGAACGATCACGCCCAAAAGCGGGACGGCAGGCGCGTTGTCCAGCTGCGCCAGATGCCGCCAACCGCTTCTCTTCACCCGGGCGACCCCCTGCCCGCCCATCGCATGATCATCATGGGTCGCCGCACTGACGGCAGCCGATACGATGCGGTCTTCCCGCACCTCTTCGCCCGTCAGCGCTTCGACCACCCGACCACGGGAGAGAACCAGAACCTTGTCGCACAGCCCCTGCAGCTCCACCGCATCCGAGGAGTTGACCACCACCGGGGTGCCGCTGGCCGACACCTCGCGCAGGATCCGGTAGATCTCGGCCCGGGCTCCGACATCGACGCCCTGAGTTGGTTCATCGGCGATGATCATGCGCGGTTCAGCCAGAAGCGCCCGGGCCATGACCACTTTCTGCTGGTTGCCGCCAGACAGAGACGACACCGCCGCCTCAATCGACGGCGCCTTCACCGCCAGCGAAGCAAAGGTACGACCGACATGCTCCATCTCGCGAGTGCGGTTCATGATCCCCATCGAAGCAAATCGGTCCAGCGCCGATAGGGCCGCATTTTCGCGAATGGTCAGATCGCCGGCCAGCCCCTCGGCATGACGGTCGGCGGGCATGTAAGCGGTCTGATCGAGCAGGCGCGATTGCGGGAAGGCTTCGGTCCCGATACGGATGTCGCCCTCGAACGGTTGAAGCCCGGCCAAAGCCCGTGCCAATTGGGTTTGGCCATTGCCCTGCACCCCGGCAATGCCGATGATCTCGCCGCGCCCGGCCTCGAAGCTGACGTTGCGGAAGCCGCGCCCTGTCAGATTGTGCACCACCAGGATCGGTGCACCCGGTTCGGTGATCTTGGGGGGAAAGGTTGATTCCAGCGTGCGTCCGACGATCAGCCGCAAGAGATCTTCGTTTGACACCGCGTCGACCCGGCCGCCACCGCGCACCTTTCCATCACGTAGCACGGTCACATGCTGGGCAATCTGACGGATTTCAGCAAGACGGTGGGTAATGTAGATGACACCCGTTCCCGCCGCCGTCACCTCACGGATGCGAGCGAAGAGAAGATCGGTAGAGTCCTGGTCGAGCGACGCCGTAGGCTCGTCCAGGATCAGGAGTCTCGGTTTCAAGGCCAGGGTCTTGCCGATTTCCAGAAGCTGCTTTTGCGCCACCGTCAGCGTGTCGCAGCGCAGATCCAGTGGAATCTCCAGCCCGACCGATTGCAGGATGCCTTGCGCCACTCCGCGCGGGTCGTCATCGAAAACTGCAGAAGGCAAAGCGACCTTCAGGTTCTCGATCACCGAAAGATCATCCAGAATGGCGGGATGCTGATAGGAAATCGCAATCCCGGCCGCAACGGCAGTGGCGGGCGTCAGATGGTTGAGCGACTGGCCGCCAATCTCGATGGTGCCTGCATCGGGACGCAGCACCCCGCAGATGATGTTCATCAGCGTTGACTTGCCGGCGCCGTTTTCGCCAAGGATTGCATGAACTTCGCCGGCACGGAACGTCACATCGACGTCCGTCAGAGCCGCGACGCTTGCGAAGCTCTTTGATATACCGCTCAGGCGCGCTACCACCTCGGCGTCCTGTTCCTGCATGTCTTTCGCCATCTCGCCTGCCTTTTTCCGGACAAGGCCCCGGCTGTGAAGCCAAGGCCTTGAGCAATTCCGTAAGGACAGGCCCCGGAGCGATAACCGGGGCCTGAAGGGGATTACTGGTTGATCGCCTTGGTCTGTTCTTCGGCCGACATTTCCGCCGACAGGTAGATCGAGCCGGGCAGATCGGCACGCGTGCCGCCGGTCGCCAACGCCACAGCCCACCGCATCGCCAGACGGGCGTTGTCGTTACCCGTGGCCACCGTGAACAGCTTGAACTTGTCGTTCTTGGCCTGGTTGTCGGTCCAGAAGCAACCCAGCGAGTTGCCGTCAGACGTGGCCAGAGCCGGGATCGACACGTTGAACTTCTCGAAGGCTGGCAGGGCGCCGACCAGCGACGGGCCAAAGTCCGACACGATCACGTCAATGTCCGGGTTCTTGGAAATCGCAGCAGTCAGAACTTGCTGGGTAAGTGCCGGATCCCAGTTGGTCACTTCGAACGGCTCGGCGTTCACAAAGACATACTCTGCCCCGAGAACATTTTTCAGGCCCTTCAGTTCGTCCAGACCCTGACTGTTCCCAGCCGGACCGGACAAGAACAGAATCTTGCCGCCCGACGGCAGGATTTCCTTGATCCAGCGGCCCCAGTTCTCGCCATCGTTGACGAAGGAGGCACCGATCCACTTGTTGTAGTTCTCGCCCTCCTTGCCGCCGATGTCGACGCGGTACGGCACCACGATGGTCCCGGCCTTGAAGACTTCGGTGACAGCCGGAAGCACGGCCGGGCCTGCGTCGCCGAACACCACCAGAGCATTCACACCCTTGGCCGCCATCCCCTTGATGTCCGAAATGGCTTTTTGGGTGTTGCCTTGACCGTCGGCATATTCAACCGAGGTCACGCTGGGGCATTTCATCGCCTCTTCCCGCGCAGAAGCCGTGGTGACCTGCCGCCAGCTGTTGCCGCCGAACCCGTCCAAAAGCGCCACCGACGCTTGGTTGGGGCCGCACCACGAGGGCGTCTCTGCCATCGCCTGCCCGGCAAACGCCGTTGCCACGAACGCCGCCGTCATGGCGAGAGTGGTCTTCCTGATCGAGTTAGTCATCCTTTTACCTCCCTGGATGATGTGAAGAGTGTCTTGAGTGCCGTCCATCGCAGCGAATAGACCGCGATGCCAAAGCCCAGTGCCAAAGCCTGAATGATTGTCTGGGCCGAGTAGGGCAGCCCGACCGACAGAGCAAACTGGCTGAGCAACGTCAGAAAGAAGGCCGCAATCACGGTAGAGACCGGAAAGCCGCGCCCGCCCAGCAGCGATGTCCCGCCCAGCACCACCACAGCCACCGACGGCAGCAACAGCGAGTCGCCCTGGAAGGCTGTGGGTTGCGTCGTGATCCCGGCGATCAGCAGCCCCGCGCAGCAGTAAAGCACCTGCGCCAGAACATAGGCCATCACCTGGTGCTGCTTCACAGGAAGGCCGATGGCGCGGCTGGCTAGCGGATTGGCACCAATCGCCTCGAACCGCCTCCCGGCCACCGTATGCTTCATCACGAACCAGACCACGGCAAGCAGAGCCACCGCGAACAGCACACTGTGGCCTATCCCGAAAATCTCCCCCCCGGCGATCGAGGCCAAGAGCTGCGTCGTGATCCGCGGCACTCCGCCCGAAACCGCGAAGACCCCGGCATAAAGCAGTGCATTCATCCCAATGGTCGCGATAATCGCATTCAGCCGCAGGATCCCGATCAACACGCCGTTCACCAGACCCGCAACCAGCGCGCAGACCAAGGCCAGGGCCACCGCTGTCGGCAAAAGCGCATCATCCCCCGCCGGGTAGTGCGAGGCGATGACCACCGCCAGCGACACGCCCCCCGGCACCGAAAGATCGAACCCGCCCTGTTGCACCACCAGCATCTGCCCAAGGCCGACGATTGCGAGAATTGCCGCAAAGGGCAGCGATCCCGACAGCGCCCCATAGGTCAGCGCCGAGGGCGCAAGGAGGGCACAGAGCAGGATCAAGACCAGCGTCGAAACGGCGACGGTCACCAGCTCTCGTGTCGGTCTCAGGCTGCGCCTGCTGCCGATACCCGCCAAGAAATAGCCGCCCTCTTGCATCCTACGCTCCTCCCAAAGCGCCGCCGGTTCAGGCGATCTGCAGCGTCACTTTCACGGCTTGTTGCGGGTTCTTGCCCAGTTCGAACGCCGCGGCCGCCTGATCCAAAGTGAAGTGGTGTGTCTGGATCGGCGAGAGGTCGATCCCGGTCCGCTCCAGAAAGCGGATCGCAGCGGGCCAGACACCGGGCGAGCCGATGCAGCCCTTCACGTTCAAGTTCTTGATCTGGATCTTGCCAAGATCGACGCTGATCTTCTGGCCGATGTTGATGCCAACCATCGACACGGCGCCTTCGGGCCGGGCATATTCAAACACATTGGCCAGTGACGCGGCGTGGCCCGCACATTCCACGACCAGATCGCCACCGCCCTTGGTCAACTCTTGCACGGCGGCAATGGGGTCGCCCGCCGAGGGGTCCACGACTGCGTCTGCCCCGAGCCGCATCGCCACGTCTCGGCGCAATTGCACCGGGTCGACCACGATCACTCGTGCGCCCATCCCGATGGCCGCCGCCGCTGTCACCAGACCAATGGTGCCGCCGCCCGATACCACCACGGTATTCGAGGCATTTACCCCGCCATGCCGCATCACAGCATAATAGCCGCAGGTAAAGGGCTCGATCAGTGCGCCTTTGGCATCGTCTACGGCATCGGGCAGCTTGTGCAGCCATTCCGGCCGGGCACCGAAGAATTCGCGGTCGGCACCGTCCATGGAAAATCCAAAATGGTGAATTCGCTCGGGCGTGTTGATCACGCATTCGCCCACCACGCGGTCGCCAGTCCGCAATCCTTTGACGTTGCGACCGACTTCGACCACTTCGCCCACCCATTCGTGCCCCGGCGTCACCGGATAGGAAATCGGGATGATGTATTGGCCAGCCAGCAATTCGTAGTCCGAGTGGCAGATGCCAACACGGCTGGACCGGATCATGACCTCGTTGTCGTCGATCCGGGGCGACTGCACCTCGGCGACGCTAAGTTTCTTCGGTTCGTCGAATATCAGGGCTTTCATGCTGTCCTCCCCAGACGGCTCACGGGACGATTTCCTGCCTGCCGCTCAGGGCGGAGGCAAAGACCGCTTCCAGAAGCGCGATGTTGTTGATCAAATGGTCAGCGGTGATCGGATAGGCCTCCAGCCCGCGAACCGCGCGCGCAAACGACACAAGATTGTCCTTGACCGGTTCCGCCGCAGGCACTTCGACCGTGTTGATCTTCTGCCCCGCAAGCCCGGTCGTCACGATCCAGCCGTCCGGGCTTTCGACATGGGCCTTGTCTCGCACGTCGATCCAGCCTTTCGCGCCATAGACGGTAAAGCGTGACATGAAGGGGTTGGCGAGCGAGGCCGAAACATACGACGTGCCGCCACCCTTGAACTTCACATAGGCTGAAACCGTATCGCCCTGAGGCAGGTCCGACGACAGGTTCTCGCAATGGCACAGAACGCTTTCCGCGGGCCCGAGAAGCCTTACCGACAGGTCCAAAAGGTGAATTCCGGTCGCCGTCATGCCCCCGGCTGGCGCATTCTTCGCCTGCAGCCGCCAGTTGCTGCGGTCGAGCGCCAGAAACTTGTCGTGGCTGAAGTTCGCTTCGATCTGATGGATGCGACCCAGTTCTCCCGCATCCGCACGCGCCAGAAGATCGGCAATCGGCGGGTCCCAGCGGCGTTCGTGGCCCATGCCCAAGACCAGTCCGGCGCCCTGGCACAAAGCTACAGCCTTTTCAGCGCCCGCCTTGGTCAGTGCCAGCGGTTTTTCGCAGAACACATGTTTGCCCGCGGCCACCGCTGCCTCGATCTGGGCTCCATGCAGTTCGTGCGGAGTTGCCAGAACCACGGCTTCGACCGCAGGATCGGCCAGCGCATCGGCATAGTCCGCCGACAGCGCCACGCCGCGTTCGGCGCACAAGGCCGCCACGGAGGCCACATCCGGCTCGACCGCACGCACCACCTGAATATCGCCGGGCGCTGCTTGCAGGACGGCGAGCATCTTCTTGCCCCACCAGCCCATTCCGATCAGCGCAATCCGTACCGGTTCACTCATTGCAGTCTGTCCATCTTTTCGTAACACTCTGCTTTCACGACGGAATAATCTTCAACGCGCGCAACTCGTCGAAGACGTCATAGAAGCTTTGGCGCGTCACCCGGAACTTGTCGAAGCCCAAGGCGCGGCTGTTGCCCATGTCAGTGAAGCATTCCAGAGTGCGGCCAAGGTCTGCGTCGCTGTGCCACCACGAGGCCAACTTTCCGACCGGAATATCCTGCAGCCCGTACTTGGCAACGATGTCCGCCCAAAGCTTGGGGGCATCGGCCATTTGCACCTCCAGCGGCGTCGGATGGCCGGGATAGGGTGCAGGCTCCAGCCCGAAATAACTCGCGATCTGACCCCAAAGCCAGGTCCAGCGGAACACATCGCCATTCACAATGTTGAAGGGCGTGTTGGCGGCTGCAGGCGTCGTGGCGGCCCACAACAACTGATCGGCCAGGATGCGGGCGTCGGTCACGTCGGTCACGGCATTGTATTGTTCGGGCGAGCCCGGATAGACGAACGGCCGTCCGGTGTGCTTGCAGATCGAGGCATAGACCGCCAGCGTCACCGCCATGTTCATTGCGTTGCCAATGACGAAACCGATCAGCGTATGAGGACGGTGTACACTCCAGGTAAAGCCGCGCTTGGCAGCGTATTCGAAGACCACATCTTCCTGCGAGTAGTAGAAGTTCGCCCCTGGAAGCCGAGGGCTCGATTCAAGGAAGGGCGTGTAAGGCCGGACCTTGGCGTAGTCCTCAAACGACCCGAGATAGTGTTTCAACCCGGTGACCAGCGCCACATGCTGCAGCGGGGCCGCAGCCAGCCCTTCGAACAGGGCGCGCACCATTCCCGCATTGACGCGACAGTTCTCGTCCTCATTTGCTTCGCGCGACCAGATGCAGAAGAAGATATGGGTCACGTCCGAAGCTGCCGTGAGCGCCTCTTTGGCGGCGGCAGGGTCCTTCAGATCGGCGGCGATGTGCCGGTCGGACCATGGCAAGTCAGCCGCGCTGCGCGACAAGGAAACGACGGTCCAGCCGTTGTTCTTGAGCAGCCGACCGATATAGCTTCCCGACAGTCCGGTCGCGCCAACGACCAAGGCCACACGTTTCGTGGTATCCTGCATCTACTTCCCTGACTTTCCATAGACCGCAATCCCGCTGCCAAGCGCCGCTCGAACCCAGTGGATCTGGGATGCTCCCGGCCTCGTTCTGCGGTTCCTCCGACGTAAAGGGGACGTGTCCCCGCTCCGCTCTCCCCATGCAGAGAAACCTAGCAAATTGCTTCGGGCGGGGTCCAAAAGAATTATCCGATCTGGATTTTCCAGAACTGGAACCCGGCTTCAGGACCTGGACGAAGGCAAATCGGATTGCAGGATGCGGCTCCCACTTGCAAGAGTACTCGCACGAGACGCCTGGATGGTGCGCGCGCGCGCAACAGCACGGCCTGAACGGATGGCGCACGATTCCCTCTTGCACGAGACGGACCGCTTCGGCACTCCTTGCCGGATCTGCCGTCGGTACGTGATCGCCAAGGCGCCATGCTTCATGGTCCCGGTTTGGCTGGAAACGCGCCCGATTCCCCGTAGAGACTGATCGACAAGGAGACGAAGCCATGCAGGGCTGGGAATTCTGGACTGTGGCTTTCCTGGTCGCCTTGATAGTTGGTTTCTCCAAGGGCGGATGGTCCGCGATCGGCAATCTCAGTGTTCCCCTGCTCAGTCTGGTCATCAGCCCGCTGGCGGCGGCCGGTCTGCTCTTGCCGGTCTATCTTGTCAGCGATGCCTTCGGGCTGTGGGCGTATCGAAAGAGTTTCGATCGTCGCGTGCTCGCAATTCTCATCCCCGCTGGGCTTCTGGGCATCGGCATCGGCTGGGCGGTCATTCCCTTCGTCAACAGCCAGATTCCCGGCGGTGAAAACATCGTGACGGGTGTCGTCGCTGCAATCGGGATCGTTTTCTCGGCTTATATGCTGTTCCATCACGATCCCACGACGCCCGCACGGAAGGCCAGGGTTGCTCCGGGCCTCTTCTGGGGAACGCTGGCTGGCTTCACCAGCTACATCAGTCACGCCGGCGCGCCGCCGTACCAGACCTATGTGCAGCCCCTCCAGCTTGACCGGTTCACCTATGCTGGAACGACCACGATCCTTTTCGCCATCCTGAATGCCTCGAAGCTGGTCCCTTATTGGATGACCGGGCAGATCGACCTGAGCAGCATCGAAACTGCCGTCTATCTCGCGCCTCCGGCAATCGTCGGAGTTTTTGTTGGGAAGCGCACCGTCGGTTGGGTCAGCCAAGCGACGTTCTACAAGGTGATCACCTGGGCGCTGCTGATCGTCAGCCTCGAGCTTTTGGGGAAGGCAGTCTTTGGCCAGGACCCTATTCTGACCTTGATCAAATCGGTTCTGGGGTAGACGCCCCGGTGTCTATTGCCTTTGTTTGGCGTTGGCACAGGGTCACCGAACGGCTTCTCCGGGTGCAAGATGGCTGCTTGCTCACCCCAGGCGAGGGCATCCGTACAGTCGCGCCCGGGACAAGCGCGAATGCACAGACCCGAAACTAACGCAGTTCAGGCGCCAAGCCGAGACTTGGCGGGAAAACGGACTTCGACTCGCAAGCCGGGTCGATTGTCCTGCAAGGTCAAACGGGCGTCGTGCAGCTCTGCGATGGCGTGAACCAGCGACAGTCCAAGTCCATTTCCAGGGGTCGTGCGTGAGCGTTCGAGACGGTAGAGACGCCGCAGCACGTTTGTGCGTTCCCCTTCCGGAATGCCCGGCCCATCATCGCTGACGCTGAGCACGACTTCGGTCGGTGTGTGCGCAAGCGCCATAGTGATCGTGGATCCGGACGGGGTGTGACGCAGCGCATTTTCGATGAGATTGGCAATCATCTGCCCAAGCAGCGTCTTGTCGCCACGGATAAAGATCTGCGTCCCCGGCAGTGACTCCAGCTTCAGGCTGTGGCCACTGTCCTCGGCGGTGGGTGTGTAGATTTCTGCGAAAGTCACCATGATCCGGGCGATGTCTACCTGGTCAAACCGCGCCTTCGCGCCTCCGCCTTCGATCTGCGCGATGGTCAGCAAAGACTGAAACACAGCCGCCGCATGATCAGCCTCGTTGACTGCGCGCTCGGCAATGTCGGCCTCGGGAGAGTCGACAGTCAGCCGGTTGCGAAGGTCGGCGAGAAGAACGGACATCCGCTGGATCGGGGTCTTGAGATCATGAGCGATATCCGTCGAGACCTGGCGCAAGGCCGACATCGATGCGTCCTGCGCCGTGGCCATCCGGTTGATACCGAAGCCGATCCTTGAAAGGTCGTCGTTCCCACTGTCTTCCGAAACGCGCGCAGAGAGGTCTCCTCGCGTCAGTTGCGCAAGCGTGAATTCGATGCGCCGCACCCGACGGGCCGTGGCCAGTGCCATCCAGGTGCCAGCGCCGAGCGAGATCAGGAGAGTCGGGATGATGCTCATTAGGAGAAGCCCGACAAAGGTGTCCTTCATTTCGATCAGCGCGGCACGACTTTCGCCGACGACAAGAACACCTCGTGCCATGGGCTCTGTCCGGACGATGTAACCGTCCTCTCCCAAAGCACGACCGTTTTCCGTAGTTCTCGCCGCCCGGCGCGACATAGACGATGATGCGGTTCTCCGGATCGACTGCGGCGGCCTCGGCTTCGACGAGCGTCGCGAGCGTGAGGGGATCGTCCGTCACACGGAAGCCTGCAATCTGCTGGACAAGGTTTGCAGCGATCTGCTCTTCAACGTTGCTGCGAAGCTGCACCCAGGCCAACCCGAGGCTCAGGAAATTCACCGTTGCGAACACGGCAATGAGGCCGAGCGCAAGCCTGACGGGCGTGGAGCGAAGCAAATGCAAAGAGCTGGACAGCCGGCTCCGCCTAACCATTGATACGGTATCCCGCACCACGCACGGTCTGGATCAGCTCCTTGTCGAATGGCTTGTCGACCTTGGCGCGAAGACGGCTGATATGGGTTTCGACGACATTGGTCTGGGGGTCGAAACTTATGTCCCAGACTGCCTCGAGAAGCATGGTGCGGGTTTGCACGCGCCCCTTCCGGCGCAAGAGATGTTCAAGGAGCGCGAATTCGCGGGGCAGAAGGTCGATCTCCTGCCCCGCGCGCGTGACGTTGCGGCGCAGAAGGTCCATCGACAAATCGCCGGCCGAAAGGACTCTTTCGTCGGATGTGGCTGCCGGACGCCGCGCGAGGGCCTGGATCCGGGCCGAAAGCTCGCCGAAGGCGAAGGGTTTCACGAGATAGTCGTCGCCGCCAGCCTGTAGGCCCTCGATACGGTCATCAACGCCGCCGACCGTTGTCAGGAAGATGACGGGTGTGGTCAACTTGGCGGCCCGCAGCGCCTTGATCAGGGACAACCCATCGAGGCCGGGCAGCATCCTGTCGACAACCAGCACGTCGTAGCCGCCGGACATTGCCTGCCCCAAAGCCTCTCGCCCATCGGTCACATGATCGACGACATTTCCTTCCTGACGAAGGCCGGTCGCAATGTAGTCGGCCGTCGTGCGATCGTCCTCGATGATCAGGAGTTTCATGGATTGCGATCCTCTCTAAACGCGGTGATGCACGCAAGGCCTAAAGCTTTGCGCGCATTTGGGAAACACGCTCGAACGGACAGAGTGCGCCCGAACCCCGGATCATATGGCCATCGGGTTCGGTTGAGCCGAGCCTTCGACCGGTGCGTCCTTGTCGCTTGAGCCCCAACGCACCGTCGCTGCGTCTGCAGACAGTGCGAGCCGAAAACCGAGAAGAAGCAGTGCGCCGACGATCACGCCCATTGCGGCGGCCATGAAGCCGAAACCAAGCCCGGCGACGACAACAAGAAGCAAGATGCCGCGGGCGACTATCGACCTTAGTTTGCGGATCATTGGAGTTCCCCTTTGGATAGCGTTGCGATGACACAGATCTGGGCCGGGTCTTATGCGCCCGCCTGTCCGCTGCATTAAATTCCTGTAATCGCGCGGAAACGACCGCCACACACTGGATCGTTACGAAGATTGCAGATTTGCAATGTTGGTGAAATCCGCCCGAAGTCTTTCGTGTCCTAGTCATGAGCACGGGTTCCGGCCCACCTCCGGAACAGGCTTTAGTGGAGCTCTATCATGCCGACATCATCGAAAATCCGTCGCTGGCCCACCCTCGTGCTGGCGGCACTCTTGGGGGCCACCTCGCTGACGGCGATCGGGCCGTTCGCACTGCAGGCGCAGGCGGCCGTCGCACAGGCAGGCGGATACGCCGATCTCGTGGAACGCGTGGCTCCGGCGGTTGTCTACATCGCCGTCACGAAAACGCCCGAGGCATCAGGGCTGAACCCCGCCGGGCTGCCTGAAGGCGCCCCCGCCGACGAGTTCGCCCGCCGCTTCGGGATGCCCTTTGCCGGTGATCCGGGTAGCCCGGAAGGCCAAACCCCCGATCAGCAGGCTGTTGGCACCGGCTTCATCATCTCTGCCGGGGGCGACATCGTCACCAACAACCACGTCGTCGAAGGGGCCGATACCGTGAAGGTCACTCTGGCCGACGGGACCGAGCTTGCCGCCGAAGTGGTCGGCACCGACCCCGCGACCGATCTTGCCCTAGTCCGGGTGAAAGCCGACAAAAGCCTGCCATTCGTGGAATGGGGCGAGAGCGCGAGACTACGGACAGGACAGGACGTGGTTGCTATCGGCAACCCGTTTGGACTGGGCAACAGCGTGACCAGCGGCATCGTTTCAGCGCTGGGGCGCGATATCAATTCCGGCCCGCTGGACAACTTCATCCAGACCGACGCCGCCATCAACCGTGGCAACTCGGGGGGCCCCCTGTTCGATGCCGAAGGACGGGTGGTCGGGATCAACACTGCGATCGTCTCACCGACAGGGGGGTCTGTCGGCATCGGCTTTGCCGTGCCGTCGGATACTGCCAGGTCGGTGATCGCAGACCTTGCGGTTGATGGGAAAGTGGATCGCGGTTGGCTGGGCGTGTCCATCCAGCCGCTAACCGAGGACATCGCCGCAGCGATCGGTTTGGACCGTCCGAATGGCGCTCTTGTGGCCGAAGTCGCAGCCAACACACCCGCGGCCAAGGCTGGGCTCAAGCGCGGCGACGTGGTCACCGCCGTCGACAGCAATGCCGTCAACGTGCCTCGCGACCTCACGCGCCTTGTTGCGTCAGCGCCGCCGGGAACCCAAGTGCGGCTTTCCATCCTGAGGGCCGGCCAGCCAAGCGAAGTGACAGTCGTGCTGGGCAACCGCAGCGCTCAGCCTGCCTGATACAAACGTCGACCTAGCGCTTAGATCAGCTCTCGGGCATCACAGGATGCCCGAGAGCACGTTGATCGTCATTGCCAGCACACCGAGGTTGAAGAAGAAGGCAAGAACTCCGTGCATGGTCGCCACCCGCCGGATTCTGCGCGCGGAAATCGTCAGGTCGGCCGTCTGACAGGTCATTCCGATGACAAAGGCGAAATAGACAAAATCCGCAAAGACAGGCTCGCCGCCCTCGTAGAACACTACACCGCCCGCGTCGCCCTCGACTTTCTGGTCGTAGTATAGGTGGGCGTAGTGGAAAGTGTAAACGAGGTTGAGGAATAGCCATGCAAGGACCAGCGTCCCGGCCACGACTGCGAAGTCGGTGCCGCTGAGCTTGCTCTTGCCTTCCAACAGCCTGCCGAGCGCAAGCAGGATCGCCGAAATGACGGCGACCGCCGACATGATCAGGAAGAACCGCCCGCCGTCGTCCCGAGCGGCCCGGGCACGCGCGGCACCCGGACCATCAGCACGCCACAGGGGCACGCAGGATGCGAT
>WOUW01000050.1 GCA_009773055.1 Paracoccaceae bacterium | reverse complement strand
GTTTGACTAAGCGATTCGCCAGCAGCACAAGCGCCGCCCTGCGAAGACGCTTCGGTCCCATCCAAAACGTCGTCTCGTAGAGTCATTCGGTCGTTTATTGTCGCTATCGGAAACTGCAAACGGCCTGTTTTGATGCCATTGATCGGCTATGCGCGCGTCTCAACCGAGGAGCAGACACCCCTGCCCCAGTCGCAGGCCCTGAAATCCGCAGGCTGCGTCGACATCCACGAGGAGCAGGCCTCGGGCGGGAACCGCGCGCGGCCCGTGCTGGCGCGGGTGCTGGAGCGGATCGGCAAGGGCGACACGCTGGTGGTGGTGCGCATCGACCGTCTTGCGCGGTCGCTCTCCCACCTCCTCGAGGTGATCGAACGGCTGGAGGCGAAGGGCGCCTTCTTCCGTTCACTCATGGACCCGATCGACACGTCCTCCCCGCAGGGCAAATTCACACTGCAGGTCCTGGGTGCCGCCGCAGAGTTCGAGCGCGCCCTGATCCGGGAACGCACCAAGGCGGGGCTGGCCTCGGCGCGCACCAAGGGGCGGATCGGCGGGAACCCGGGTTTACGCGCCCGAGATCCGGCCGCGCTGCGCAAGGTGCAGCTGGCGCGGGAGGACGGTTACATGGAACGCCTGAACGAGACGGCGCAGGACTGGGTGCCCCATGTCCGTCGCCTGCGGCCCGACATGGCCTGGGAAGACGTATTGCGCATCGTCAACGGCCCCCTGCCCCGCGAGCGTCAATGGACGCAAAGCCGCCTGCTGCGCGCTGTAAACGCCTATGTCCGCGACGGCTTCCTGCCTGAGACGGTGCTTGGCCGGGCCGGTCGCCGCGAGACAGACGACCGCCTGCCTGCCATAGTCGCCGCCATCAAGGGCGCGGACCCCGAGATCACGCTTCAAGCGATCTGCAACCGGCTGGAAGCGATGCGCGAACGCACGCCGCGCGGGCGGACAAGCTGGCAGCCGTCATCCGTGAAGATGCTGCTCGAGCGCGCCGTGAGGCTGGGATTGTTGACCTGACGATTCGAACGGGCGAGCTCCCACAGGATCGAACACCCAGCGAGCACCACAACATCTAGACAACGCCCGGCTTGCGAGCACTAGTGAATCTCCATTATAAAACATGACAGTAGAAAGTGTTGGCAATGACTGACCTTCCTAACACCCTTAGCTTCAGGCACGATCTGTAGAAACTTCTTGCGCGGCTGCCCGACATGAAGCATTCATGTTCGTAGCGGAGATCGGCGAGAATTGCACATTTCCGCGCTACGACAAGCAAGTAGCTCGAATGAGCACAGTGAGTGCGGACGAACCGCACCACTACAGAGGCGAGGGCAGTATGACCGAAGAGCGTGTTTTTGCAGAGCTCCAAAGCGACGCAGCCACATTGCATGAGTCGATCCGCATGCATCTGGAGCGCAATTTTGCGCCGGACGCTAGTAAGCACTTGAGGGGCTTTTCATCGACGGAGGCTGCGGAGTTTCTTGGGCTCGCACCAGGCCATCTGCGCAAACTCCACGCTGAAGACAAGATCCCCGACGTGCCGCTCGATGACCGCGGACGCAAAGTTTACTCAGCCGAAGACTTGGCACAGATCCGGTTGGCGCTCGCGCGAACTACTCGCGACCCTTCGCTTTATCTGCGGGGTCGCGTCGGGACAGAGCCGCTCCAGATCATCTCCTGTGTCTCCTTCAAGGGCGGCTCGGCAAAAACGACGACGGCGGCTTACCTCAGCCAGTGGTATGCCTTGCACGGCTACCGGGTGCTGGTAATCGACATGGACCCTCAGGCTTCCTTGTCGTCGATGACGGGGCTGCGCCCGGAAATCGACTTCACGCACCAGGGCACGATCTATGACGCTATCCGGTATGAAGACCCGCTTCCGATGGGCGAGGTCGTCCGGAAGACCTATTTCCACGGCCTCGACATTGCTGCCGGCGGTCTGATCCTGTCAGAATACGAGACCGAAACGCCTTATGCCCTCCGTCGCGGCTCGGAACCGCCCTTCTATTTGCGCCTGCGCGAGGCAATCCTGTCGGTTGAGGCGAGTTACGATCTGGTCTTCATCGATTGTCCGCCGCAGCTTGGTTTCTTGACCTTGTCTGCCTTGGTGGCATCGTCTTCCATCATCATTCCGGTGGTCCCGAACTTCATCGATGTGGCGTCGCTTGCCCAGTTCCTGACCATGACTTCGTCTTTGCTCGACACGATCAGGGACGCCGGGATGACCCTGGATTATGACTTTCTGCGTTACCTCGTGTCGCGTTTTGAGCCTTCGGACGGGCCTCAGGCGCAAGTTGCCGGGTTGCTGCGCGCAAACTTTGGCAAGCGCGTGATGACGGAGACATTCCTGAAGTCCACAGCCGTTTCTGACGCGGGGCTGACACACCAAACCTTGTTCGAGGTTGGTCGCGGCAGCATGAACCGAAACACCTATGACCGCGCGATGGAATCCATCAATGCCGTTGCGCGCGAGCTGGAGCAGGACATCCACAGGGCCTGGGGGAGAAACTGACATGGCCAGAAAGAACATGTTCGAAGGTATCACACCGGCCGCGCGGCCCGATGAGGATGCCAAGGGCCCCCTGCCCCGCCCAGCCGCAAAGATGCCCGAGGTCTTTCAAAGTGCCGGCCCCATCGCGGCCATCCGCAATGATCTTCGCAGCGTCAGCAGTCGTTCGGTGCAGGACATCGATCCTGACCTCATCGAAGACACCGGGCTGAAGGATCGCATGGGTGCGCTCGACGAAGATGTCGCTGACCTTCGCGAAAGTATTACCAGGCATGGGCAGCAGGTTCCAATCCTGCTTCGGCCTCACCCAAAGCTCAGCGGCAGGTATCAGGTTGTCTACGGCAGGCGCAGACTTGCAGCTATCCGGGGCCTGGGAACACCCGTCAAGGCACTGATCCGCACCCTGTCTGATGAAGAGGCGGTGCTGGCCCAGGGACAGGAGAACAACGTCCGCAAGGATCCGTCCTTCATCGAGAAAGCTCTTTTTGCGGGCGATCTGGAAGAGGCAGGCTATGACGCCCGCGTGGTTCAGGACGCGCTAAACGTTAACCGCAGCCATACTTCGCATATGCGCAAGGTGCGCGAAGCATTCCCGCGAGAAGTACTTGAGCGCATTGGCGCGGCTCCGTCGATCGGGTGGAAACGCTGGTACGAACTCGCTGTGACGGTTCTCGAGAGGAAGATTAACGTCCTTTCAGTCCACCCTGATCCTTTTCTCGACGGATCGACCTCGGACGAAAGATTTGCGGCCTGGATAAAGGCTCTTCCGTTGGCGGAAACGACGAAACAAGAGCGAGCGGAGAAGGGGAAATCGACCCTCAAGATCAAAGCACAAGACGGCTCAGCACTTGGGGAGATTGACCTTACCAGAGGCACGTTAGGCTTCCGGCCATCAGCCCGGCACCGTGATTTCGCGAGCTGGCTCCACACTAACGCCGATCCCGTGTTTCGGCGGCTGCACGAAGAATTCCTCAGCCAGTCGGCGAAGAAGGACTGACGGAATGCAACGAAAACAACAGAGGAGCAGTGACGGAAAAGGATAGGCCTCCCGAATGGAAACCACCCGGAAGGCCCGCGCACAGCACAGGGCGCCAACCCTGACAATGCTCATCTTCTAGCAAGAGCAGACTAGCGCAGGCCCGAATCACACGCAACATCGCTTCGCGGTGATCGTATCTCTTTTATCCTTTTTCTGGAGAGAGACGGACACAAACGAGCATGGCTGCACGGTCTTCACTCGGCTGACCCGAGCATTCCGCTGATAGAACCATGGAACACATCATGTCATCGCCCGTGCCGCGGCACGTTCGGCGCACGAATAATTATAACCAGAAAGACCCTCTTGCAGAGGCGCCAAAGAGGGCTGACGACGCACGCTGGTCGCTTCTGGACCTGGTGCGCCGCAGCCGCAAACACCTTGGCTTGCGGGACCGCGACATCGCCGTTCTGCGAGGTCTCCTGTCGTTTATTCCGTCATCAGCTGCCCCTGATTCACTCGTTGTCTTTGCCTCAAACCGAGTGTTGATCGAGCGTTGCGATGGGATTGATGAACGCACGCTCAGACGCCGACTGGAGCACCTGAGAACGTGCGGTTTCATCGCACGACGGTCGAGCCCGAACGGAAAGCGATACCAGGTGCGCGACGATACTGCAGACGTGAGGCTAACCTACGGGATCGACCTATCGCCCCTGTTCGCCATCCGCAATCATCTCACCGCTCTTGCAGAGCAATGTCTGAGAAACGAGATCCGGACTAAGGCATTGCGAGCGGTAATCCGGGACATTCTCTACCACCACGCCGCATGCATTCAGCCCGAATTGGCAGAACACGCAAGTCGCTCCATTCGCCGTTCCCTGTCCTGCGACCAACTAGACGAAATCGTGAAGCAACTTCAGGCGGAACTACCGACGACAACTACTCCGGACACTGTAGTCACCGCTGTTTTGACCGTCAGCGACAGCCAAAATGACCGGCACATTCAGAGTTCAAAAAAAGAAAACTATGAATCTGAACGTGCGCGGAAAAAACAGAGCACAGAAAATCCGGCCGCTACACCGAGTAGCTGCGAAAACGAAGAGAGTAGCGACATAACTGTGGCCGAATGCATGGCACTAGCCAAGAATGCTGCTGCTTTTGCTATGGCGCCAGCTCAGGACTGGAATGATGTAGTACGCCTCTCTGACACACTTGCTCCCGCGATCGGACTCGAAAGAAATGACATCGATAATGCGCGCAGAACAATGGGCAGCCTTGGATCGGCATTGGCTATCCTGGGCCTTGTAGAAGCAATCGAGAAAATCCGCCGGCCGAGGGCATATCTCCATGCGCTAACCAAACGTGCCTCCGAAGAAGGATTCGATTTTGTGCGCATGTTCCGCTCCCTCACAAAGTGCCGAGCTACCAGTTCATCAGTAGGGTACGCCGCTTGATGTATACCCCGGTAAACATAGACCTCTCTGCCTCATGTATACCCCGGTAAACATGACGCCTCCTCAGAGAGGGAAAGGGCTGTGGGTTTGAGGGGTGACGGGGAGTGAGATCGGGAGAGTGGCTTCCGGCGCCCGTCGTGGAGAAGATCTGATGGCGAAAGTTGCCCAGAACGTCGTCCTGTCCCCCTCGCGGGACATACCCTTCAACAAGCTCGTGTTGAGCCAGTCCAATGTGCGGCGCATCAAGGCGGGGGTCTCGGTTGAGGAACTGGCCGAAGACATCGCGCGTCGCGGCCTGCTGCAGAGCTTGAACGTGCGGGCTGTTCTCGGTGCCGATGGTGTCGAGACCGGTACGTTCGAGATCCCGGCCGGTGGCCGTCGCTTCCAGGCGCTGTCGCTGCTTGTGAAGCAGAAGCGGCTGGCGAAAACCGCGCCAATACCCTGCATCGTACGGGATGCTGCGTCGGAGATCCTGGCCGAGGACGACTCGCTCGCGGAGAACATGCAGCGAGTCGCCTTGCATCCGCTAGATCAGTTCCGTGCGTTTCAGGCTCTGCGTGAGAAAGGTCAGGGCGAGGAATCGATCGCAGCGGCGTTCTTCGTCACGCCGCAGATCGTCAAGCAGCGCCTGAAACTTGCCTCCGTGGCCCCTGCCCTGCTCGAGGTCTATGCCGAGGACGGCATGACGCTGGAACAGCTGATGGCCTTCACGGTGAACCCGGATCATGCGCGTCAGGAACAGGTCTGGGAGGCAGTGAAGAACTCCTGGAACAAAGAGCCTTACGCGATCCGGCGTATGCTGACCGAAACCTCGGTCCGGGCCTCGGACCGCCGCGCGATCTTCGTCGGTGTCGATGCCTATGAGGCGGCAGGCGGTGTCGTGCTGCGCGATCTCTTCCAGGGCGATGACGGTGGCTGGCTCGAAGACCCTGCGCTTCTGGACCGGTTGGTGGCCAAGAAGCTTCAAGCTGAAGCAGAAGCGCTCGCTTCCGAAGGCTGGAAGTGGATCGAGGTCGCGACCGACCTGCCCTATGGCTACAGCCATGGTCTGCGGCGTCTCGCCGGTGATCCGGCACCGATGACCGACGAGGAAAGCGCGGCCCACGCTGTGCTCCTCGCCGAGTATCGTGCGCTGGAGGAGGAGTATTCCGGCCAAGACGAATACCCCGAGGAGATCGATGCCCGGCTCGGTCAGCTCGAGATGGCGATGGAAGCGCTCGAACAGCGGCCCTTGATCTACGACCCGGCCGAAGTTTCGCGCGCGGGCGTCTTCGTCACGCTGGATCGGGATGGCACGCTGGCTATCTATCGCGGCTATGTCCGGCCCGAGGATGAGCCGCGCGAGGAGACCGCGGTCCAGGATGGTGATGGCGCGGATGCTATCGGGCAGGGGGGTGATGTCGGTGTTTCCAGCTGGAAACCATCGGCGACCTCCGCCGGGGGCACCGTCATCACCTCGGGTGCTCAGCCGATCGGTGCTGATCCTTCCGACGAGGAAGATGACGGTGCGCTGAAGCCGTTGCCCGAGCGGCTGGTCGTAGAACTGACTGCCCACCGGACCCTCGCGCTGCGTGAGGCCATCGGGCGTTCGCCGGATGTGGCGCTGACGCTCCTCCTCCTAAAGCTGGTGACGGATACCTTCCGCACCTCCTCGGCCTCGGGCAGCTGTCTGGAAGCCTCGGTGCGTCATGTCTACATGTCGGCGCAGGCGCCCGATCTGAAGGACAGCGTCGTGGCGAAGCTCGTCGACGAACGTCATGCTGCTTGGGAGGCCGATCTGCCCCTTGGTGACGATGCTGCGCTCTGGGACTATCTGGAGGTCCTCGACCAAGGCAGCCGTCTGGCGCTCTTGGCGCACTGCCTCAGCTTTGGGATCAACGCGCTCCATGAGAAGGTGAACCCCTATGGTGCGGGCATCTCCGCCAGCGGTCTGAGCCGCCGCATGGCCCATGCCGATCTGGTGGCGCGTGCCGTCGATCTCGACATGGTCGAGGCGGGCTGGGAGCCGACGGTCGACGGCTACCTCAACCGTGTGCCGAAGGCCCGCATTCTCGACGCCGTGCGCGAGGCGAAGGGGGAGGGGACCGCGCAGCTTCTCGATCACCTGAAGAAGGGCGAGATGGCCACCGAGGCCGAGCGGCTCCTCAATGGCAGCGGGTGGTTGCCAGAGGTCCTTCGTCGGGCCGATCTGGTGACGTTCGACGGCGAGCATTGCAGAAGGGCAGGGGGAGGACGCGGGCGAGCCCGAAGATGTCGATCTCCCGGCCTTCCTGACGGCCGAATTGCCGAACAGCGCTGCATCGATGATGGCAGCCGAGTGATCTGAGCCATCCGGGGCGGGGAAACCCGCCCCAATCTCGCAAAATACAGTAATATCAATATGATGAATGCGAACTCGCGCATTCGGGATGAGGAATCATGTCTGCAACAACCATCATCGACACAGCCCCCCTCGGGGCGCTGATCCGCTACACCGACTGCAGTCCGAGGCCGCCGGCACGGTTCACCAAGAAGCTTGCCGCCTGGGAGCGCTCGAACGGCGTCGGGCGCCTTGTGAAGAAGGAACTCCCGCGCTCCTATCCGACCTGGACCGCTCCGGCCTCCTTCACGCTGCATGAGGGGAATTTCTCCTCGGACGGGGTCATCCTCGTCACCATCATGCGCAGCCATTCGGCGGATAGCCGTCTGATCTTCGAGGTGGCCGAGGAACCGAAGCCCGGGCAGGTGCGCGTGCTTCTGGACTTC
>WOUW01000049.1:10204-18585 GCA_009773055.1 Paracoccaceae bacterium | reverse complement strand
GCAACCTTCTGAAGTCGGACGCCGCAGTGGATCTGGTGCATTTCACCATTTTGCGCCCGCCGGAAAAGCAGGACGGCGTGCCGGTGGACGAGCTGTCGCTGATCGCCTTTCCGACGCGCGAGCTGTTCGTCGAGAAGATCGAGGAGTTCGATCTGATCATCTTCGACCGCTACCGGATGCGGGGCATTCTGCCGATGTCCTATATCGAGAACATCGTCACCTATGTCCGGGGCGGCGGCACGGTTCTTGTTGCCGCCGGGCCCGAGTTCGGCGCGGTGGACAGCCTTTACCGGTCGCCGCTGGCCGAAATCCTGCCGGTCGCGCCGACGGCGCAGGTGATCGAGGAAGGTTTCCGCCCGGCGCTGACCGATCTTGGCCGCCGCCATCCGGTGACCGAGGGACTGGAGGCCGAGGCCCCCGAAGGTGGCTGGGGCCGCTGGTTCCGGCTGATCGAGGTGGAACAGATCGCGGGCCAAGTGCTGATGTCGGGACCGCGCGACCTGCCGCTTCTGGTCCTGAACCGGGTCGATCAGGGACGCGTGGCGGTGCTCGCCTCGGATCAGGCCTGGCTTTGGGGCCGGGGCTATGAGGGCGGCGGACCTCAGCTGGAACTTCTGCGACGGCTTGCGCACTGGATGCTGAAAGAGCCCGAGCTGGAAGAGGAAACGCTGACCGCCGAGGTGCGCGGCGAAGCGATGACCATCACCCGCCGGTCGTTGGCCGAGGAAGAACCCGGCCCCGTGACGGTGACCGCGCCGGACGGGACAGTGGTCGAGCTGCCGATGCCGCTGGCCGCGCCTGGGCGGTACGAGACAATCTGGCAGGCACCGGCGCTGGGGCTTTACCGGCTGAAACAGGGCGAGCTGACCCGGGTCATTGCCGTCGGCCCCGCCGCCCCGCGCGAATTTGCCGAAACCATCGCCTCGGGCGAGGCGCTATTGCCCGTGGCGGAACCGACGCGGGGCGGTGTCACGCGGCTGGAGCCTGGCAACCCGGACATCCGCACGGTCGCCGAAGGCCGGGTCGCGGTCGGTCGCGGCTGGATCGGCATCACGCCGCGCGAGGCGTACCTGACCACCGAAGTCAACGTGGTGCCCTTCCTGCCCGCCTGGGCCTGGCTCTTGATCGGGGCCGGGCTGGCCGTGGTCGCCTGGCTGATCGAGGGCCGCAAGGGCGCGAAAGCCGCCTGACCGCCGCGCCCTTCGCCCGTGTGCGGGAAAGCGAGTGCCTTCGGCACAAGCCTTTTGTCTCGCCTCTGGCGGTTCCCGCCAACCGGCTCGGACGTGCGCTCCGCGCGGGGAGTATTTGGGAAATGAGCAAAGGGGGACGTCAGGGTTCGCGGTTCAGGATGACCTTGCGAGAGACCGAGGCGAATTCGCGCCGGAGGAGGATGCCGGTGGCCAGGGTCGTGCCTGCCAGAAGGCCCCAGGGGCCGATGAGCCAGCCGAGGGCGGCAAGCGCGTAGTAGATCGACCGAAGGCCCCGGTTGAAGCTTTTCGCCGCAGTGATGTTGATCTCGGCCGCCTGTCCCGCGCGATGGAAGGCGAGGGGGTCGGCGGGATCGTTCGGGACAGCGGCCATCAGGATCGAGCAGTAGCCGAAAAGCCGGTGCGCCCAGACGAACTTCAGGAGCGCGTTGGCCAGAAACCCGATGACTGGCAGCATCTTCACTGCAACATCCGGCCCGGTGCCGGACAGGGGCAGCTCATCGGTCAGCCGCTGCACCGCCGCCGCGTTGCCGATCACCGCGATCCCGCCGCCGATTGCGATCATGCAGGCCGAGGCAAAGAAGGCGGTGCCCTGCCGGAGGCTGTCGATCAGGGTCGCGTCGAAGATGCGCGGCTGGCGGGTGACGAAAGTCTTCATCCAGTCGCGGCGATATTCCTCCATCAGCGTGGAGACCGACGGGGTTGCAGCCGGCGGATGCTCGCTGAGCCAGCCTGCGATCAGCCAGGCCAGAATGAGGATGCCAAGCGCTGCCAGGTCGATCAGCGGGATGTCAGTGAAGTTCATTGTCATCGGGGTAGAGTAGGGACCGGGTTTTCCCTTGTCAGCAGCCTAAATTGGTTATATTTCTTTACCAGTAAGCGGGAGATTTGTCATGGACATGCCAGCACCGGACCTTGGCGTCATCGCCCGGAAAGCGCGGACCGTGGCACGATTGCGCGGGGTTCTTGGCCCGGACAGCGTGATCGACGCGCCCGAGGAATTGCGGGTCTACGAATGCGACGCGCTGACCGCCTATCGCTGCCCGCCCATGGCCGCGGTGCTGCCCCGCACGACCGATGAGGTGTCCCGCCTGCTGCGCATCTGTTGGGAGGAAGGCGTGCCCGTGGTGCCGCGCGGATCAGGGACGTCGCTGGCCGGGGGTGCGATGCCGACCGCCGATTGCGTGATCCTGGGCGTTGCACGGATGAATGCGGTCCTTGAAACCGACTATGAGAACCGGTTCATCCGGGTGCAGTCGGGGCGCACGAACCTGTCGGTTTCGGGCGCGGTCGAGGCCGAGGGGTTCTTCTACGCCCCCGACCCCTCCAGCCAGCTGGCCTGCGCCATCGCCGGGAACATCGCGATGAACTCGGGCGGGGCGCATTGCCTGAAATACGGGGTGACGACGAACAACCTGCTGGGCGTGACGCTGGTGCAGATGGATGGCACCGTGGTCACCCTGGGCGGGCCCTGGGGCGACCCTGCGGGGCTGGACCTTCTGGGCGTGGTCTGCGGGTCCGAGGGCCAGCTTGGTGTGGTGACCGAGGCCTACTTGCGCATCCTGCCCAAGCCCGAAGGCGCGCGGCCGGTGCTGGTGGGGTTCAATTCGAACGAAGTGGCCGGGGCCTGTGTCGCCGATATCATCCGGGCGGGATTGCTGCCGGTGGCGATCGAATTCATGGACCGCCCCTGCATCCGCGCAACCGAGGCTTTTGCCAAGGCAGGCTACCCCGATTGCGAGGCCCTGCTGATCATCGAGGTCGAGGGGTCCGAGGCCGAGATCAGCGAACAGCTGGGCCGCATCCGCCAGATCGCGCTGGCCCATGACCCGGTCGAGTTCCGCGAAGCCGAGGATGAGGATCAGGCGAAACGCATCTGGCTGGGCCGGAAGTCGGCCTTCGGGGCAATGGGGCAGATCAACGACTACATGTGCCTCGACGGGACGATTCCGGTCTCCTCGCTGCCCCATGTCCTGAAGCGCATCGGCGAGATGAGCGCTCAGTTTGGCCTCGACGTCGGCAACGTCTTTCACGCGGGCGACGGCAACATGCATCCCTTGATCCTGTTCGACGCCAACAAGCCCGGTGATCTGGAAAAGTGCGAGGCTTTCGGGGCGGAGATCCTGAAGCTTTGCGTCGAGGTCGGTGGCTGTCTGACCGGCGAGCATGGCGTCGGCATCGAAAAGCGCGACCTGATGTCGGTGCAGTTTTCGGCTGCCGACATGGAGGCGCAGATGCGGGTCAAGGACGTGTTCGACCCGAAGTGGCTGCTCAATCCGGCGAAGGTGTTTCCGCTGGCGACCAGTGCCGCGCGGCGCGCGGGTTGATGGGGCAGGGCGGGGGTTTCACACCCCCGCACCCCGGTGGAGTATTTGAAAAATGAGCAAGACATGCGGCCTTTGAGTGAAGCGGAACTTGCGGAAGCGGTGGCGGGCGCGACCGGACCTTTGGTCGTTCGGGGCGGGGGCACGCGCACCATCGGACATGCGGTTGGCGAAGTGCTGGAAACTTCGGGGCTGACGGGGATCGAGCTTTACGAGCCCGGCGCTTTGACGCTGGTGGTCAAGGCCGGAACGTCTGTGGCCGAGGTTGACCGCGTGCTGGCTGGCGAGCGGCAGCGGCTTGCCTTCGAGGTTCCCGACCTTTGTGATCTTCTGGGCCGCACGGGCGCCTCGACCATCGGGGGGGTGGTCGCGGCCAATGCTTCGGGTCCGCGCCGGGTTCAGGTGGGAGCGGCCCGCGACGCGCTTTTGGGCGTGCGCTTTGTCGACGGGGCGGGCGTAGTGGTCAAGAACGGCGGCCGCGTGATGAAGAATGTCACCGGCTATGACCTTGCAAAGCTGATGGCAGGCAGCCGGGGGACGCTTGGGGTGCTGACCGAGGTCAGCTTCAAGGTCCAGGCCCTGCCGGAAGTCGAGGCGACGCTGGTCGTCGAAGGCCTGGGGGACGAAGCGGGGCTTGCGGTCCTGCGGCAGGCACTGGGATCTCCCTTCGACATCTCGGGGGCCGCGCGGCTTTCGGGGCGCAGCCTGATCCGGGTCGAGGGGATGGCGGGATCGGTCGCATACCGGCTGGATCAATTGCGCGGTCGGATCGGGGGCGACGCATCGGTCGCCGAAGGAGGAGATAGTGCGTCCCTCTGGCGCGCGGTGCGCGATGTGACCCCGTTCCAGGGCAAGCCAGGCGCAGTCTGGCGGATCATCACCATGCCCACGGCCGCAGCCGAGATCGTGGCGCGGCTGGAGGCCGAGGCGATCTGGGATTGGGGTGGCGGCCTTGTCTGGCTTCGGACCGACCTCGGGCGGGGAGCGGAAGTCGCGGCAGCCGTCGCAGGCCGGGGTCATGCAACGCTGGTTCGGGGCGAGGGCGGGCGGGCCTTCCCCGCATCGGCCCCGGAAGTCGCGGCGCTGGTGGCGGGCCTCAAGGCCAAGTTCGACCCGCGCGGGATATTGAACGCTGGAATGGTGGCCTGATGCAGACGACGTTTACTTCCGAACAGCTGAAGGATCCCGGCATCCAGCGGGCGAACGAGATCCTGCGGTCCTGCGTCCATTGCGGGTTCTGCACGGCGACCTGCCCGACCTATCAGGTGCTGGGCGATGAACTCGACAGCCCGCGGGGCCGAATCTACCTGATCAAGGACATGCTGGAGGCGGGCCGTCCGGCGGATGAAAAGACCGTCAAGCACATCGACCGTTGCCTGTCCTGCCTGGCCTGCATGACGACCTGCCCAAGCGGAGTGCATTACATGCACCTCGTCGACCACGCCCGCGCCCATATCGAGAAAACCTACAAGCGGCCCCTGATGGACCGGTTGTTGCGCAGCGTGCTGGCCCGGGTGATCCCTTATCCCGGGCGCTTCCGGCTGGCGCTGCTGGCGGCCAGGATTGGCAGGCCCTTCGCCTGGCTGATCCCCGATGCGCGGGTCAAGGCGATGCTGGCGATGGCACCGAAGACCCTTCCCCCCGTCAGCCGCAACGACGATCCGCAGGTCTTTCCGGCGGAAGGTCAGCGGCGGATGCGGGTCGCGCTGATGACCGGCTGCGCGCAGAAGGCGCTGAACACCGACATCAACGACGCCACCATCCGGCTTCTCCGTCGCCGGGGCTGCGAAGTCGTCGTGGCCAAGGGGCAGGGCTGCTGCGGAGCCCTAACGCACCACATGGGGAAAGAGGCTTTGTCCCACGCCTCGGCCGCTGCCAACATCCGCGCCTGGATGGCGGAAAAGCGGGCTGGGGGCCTGGATGCCATCGTGATCAATACCAGCGGCTGCGGCACCACGGTCAAGGACTACGGCCACATGTTCCGCACCGACGCAGTCCTTGCCGGGGACGCCGCGACCGTCGCGGGGCTGGCCAAGGACATCAGCGAGGTGCTGGGGAAGATCGGCTTGCCGCAAGGTGAGCCAAAGGGGCTGCGGGTGGCCTACCACGCGGCCTGCTCGCTTCAGCATGGCCAACAGATCAAGTCTGCGCCGAAGGACCTTCTGAAACGCGCGGGCTTCGAAGTCGTCGAACCGACGGACAGCCATCTTTGCTGCGGCAGTGCGGGGACCTACAACCTTCTGCAACCCGAGATCAGCCAGGACCTGAAGCGCCGGAAGGTCGCTACGCTGGAGGCGAAAGCCCCCCAGGTGATCGCGGCAGGCAACATCGGCTGCATGATGCAGATCGGTTCCGGCACCGGCATTCCTGTGGTCCATACGGTCGAGCTTCTGGACTGGGCGACGGGCGGGCCGAAACCCCGCGCCCTGACCCTGCAGCAAGCCCTTGCGTGATCGGCCCTAAATCCGCCAAACTCCCGGAATAGCTCTGTAGGCCGCGCGGAAAGGGAGAGGTTCCATGCGTTTCCTGTTCCCGGGTCTACTGGCCCTAGGTCTGGCCTGCGCAGGTCTGGCCGTTTCCGGACTGGCACAGGCCCAGGACTCCGGCATGGTCAAGCTTGAAACCGCCGACGATTCCCGTGGCTGGGATGCCGTGGGCAAGCTGATCCTTGGCAAGCGCGGCTTTTGCACCGGGGCGCTGATCGGGCCGCAACTGGTGCTGACGGCGGCGCATTGCCTGTATGACAAGACGACGGGCGTGCAGATCCGACCGGAAGAGATCGAGTTTCAGGCGGGCTTTCGCAATGGCCGGGCTGTCGCCTACCGCCGGGTCAGCCGCGCGGTTGCCCATCCCGACTACCGCTACTCGGCCGAGAACCAGCTGGAGCGGGTGACCGACGATCTGGCACTTCTCGAACTAAGCCAGCCGATCCGGCTGCCGTCGCTGTTGCCGTTCGAAACCGGCGCTTCCCCCGTCGAGGGTGATGCCGTCGACGTGGTGTCCTATGCACAATACCGCGAAGAGGCACCCTCGATCCAGGAGGCCTGCGAAGTGCTTGCCGGTCGTCGCGATGCGCTGATCCTGACCTGCAGCGTCGATTTCGGGTCTTCGGGCGCGCCGGTGTTTTCCGTCCGGGACGGCGTGGCGCGCGTGGTGTCGGTGATCTCGGCAAAGGCCGAGGTTGAGGGCCGCAAGGTCGCCCTTGCCGTGCCGCTGGCCGAACCCCTCGCCGCGTTGCGGTTGGCGCTGGAAGACAGCAAGGCCGGGTCGGCGCAGGGTGGCAAGGCGGTCAGCCTGCTGTCGGGCGGGAACGGATCGGGTGCGAAGTTCGTCAAGCCATGAAAATCCTTTTCATCCTGTGTGTCTTCTTGACCGGTGCCGCCGCGGCGCAGGACAACTCGGGTCTGAAGGAGCTGATCACGCGTGAGGAGCTGCGCGGATTTGAACCGGTGGGCCGGGTCGATGTCGAAGACGGCGGTTTTTGCACCGGCGCGCTGATTGCGCCCGATCTGGTGCTGACTGCGGCGCATTGCGTGTTCGACCCCACCGGTGCCCGGGTCGACGCCGGGCGGATCACCTTTCGGGCTGGGTTTTCCTATGGATCATCGGTGGTGGAAGTCCCGGTCGCGCGGACCGTGGTCGACCCCGGCTACCTGAATGTCAATCCGGCCCCGCCCCAGATGATCGAACGCGATGCGGCGCTGTTGCAACTTGCCGATCCGATCCCGAGTGCGGTGATCTCTCCCTTTGTCGTGGCCCAACCCGGCACCGGCGACGAGGTCAGCGTCGTGTCCTATGCCGAAGGACGGGAAGAGGCGTTGTCCTGGCAGCCGCTATGCCATGTGATCGGGCGGCAGGACAGCCTGATCGCGATGGATTGCGATGTGACCTTCGGGGCCTCCGGCGCACCGGTTCTTGACCGTTCTGGATATCGCGCGAAGATCGTGTCGATCATCTCGGCCGGAAGCGAAGAGAACGGCAAGCCGATCTCGATCGGGATGCAGCTTCCAACCCTCGTCGATCAGCTGAAGGCAGCCCTTCGGCGCAGGGATGCGGGCTTTATCTCGGAGACGGCCGCTGCCGCCGAACCTGCCCCCGACGCGACCGGGATGCCCGGCAAGCCCGCGAAACGCATTGTTCTTGGTGCCGGCTCGGGCAGCGGCGCGCGGTTCGTCTCGCCCTGATCGACCTCTTGAAAGCCGATTTGCCGCTTCCTACCTGAAGGGCATCCGGGCGCCATGACGGGCCCGGGAAACCTGCCTTGCCCCCCAAAGGGAAGGTCTCTGACATCGCTTCCAGGAGGATGACAATGCGCAACCTTGATTTCGCACCGCTTTACCGTGCCACCGTCGGCTTCGACCGGATCGCCGACCTGATGGACCGGGTGCTGTCCACGGACGTCGCCCAGCCGACCTATCCGCCTTACAACATCGAAAAGACCGCTGACGATGCCTACCGCATCTCGATCGCCGTCGCCGGTTTCAGCCCGGATGAACTGAGCGTCGAGGTCAAGGATGGTTCGCTTTTCGTGACCGCCCGCAAGGCCGCTGAAGAAACCGAACGGACCTACCTGCACCGCGGCATCGCGACCCGCGCGTTCGAGCGTCGCTTTGCCCTGGCCGACCACGTCCGCGTCGCGGGCGCTGTGCATGAACACGGGATGCTGCACGTCGACCTCGTCCGCGAAACGCCCGAAGCCTTGAAACCGCGCCGGATCGAAATCGGCCGCAGTGCGGCGACCCCGGCGCTTGAGGCGAAGGCCGAAACCGTCAACTGAGGCGAAGGCCGAAACCGTCAACTGAGGCGAAGGCCGAAACCGTCAACTGAGGCGAAGGCCGCGACCGAGACC
>WOUW01000049.1:0-10162 GCA_009773055.1 Paracoccaceae bacterium | reverse complement strand
CCGCCAGCCGCCGCAGAGATTCGCGCGGCAGGTCCCCGGCAAGCGCGCAGCCAAGACCACCCTCCACCCACCAGAACGCCTGTTTGCCGGGTTCTTCGGCAAAGGCCAGCTCGCGCTCGGCGGTCTCGCTGCGGGTGATGTAAAGCGCCAGCCGCCGACCGAGATCGTCCTCGTACATCAAAAGCGCCGCCGGGGCCGCGTCCCCCGGCAGAAGGCGTCCGCCGATCAGGGTGAAGCCTTCGCTTGCAAGGTCCGGCGGTCGGATCGGCGTGCCCAGCCGCTTGGATAGCCACTGGACCAGATGCGCCTCGTCCTCGGCGGCCACTTCGACCGGATGCTTCACTTCAACCGCATAGGTCGCATAACTGGCCATTGCCGCCTGCGCAAGCATCGGTTGCGGCACGTCAGGGATCAGCCGTGCGCCACCCCAGCCTGCGGCAAAGCCCAGGGCCACCAGTGCCAGCGCAGCTGCAATGCGCCACAGGTCCGGCGTCCTGCGTGGCGAGCGTGGGGCCGCCCGGACCGTTTCCAGCAGCCGCGCGGGCAGGGGTTCCTCTGCCACGGGCGCATAAAGTGCACGCATCGCGGCGTCTTGACGGTCCCAATCCGCCAGGTCCGCAGCCAGCGCCGGATCGCCCGCCGCCAGCGCCCCCAGCCGTGATCGGTCTTGCGCGGTGCCATGGCGCAGACGCATCGCCTCTTCCATGGTGATCGTTCGATCTGACGACATCAGTCTCCCGCCTTTCCCGGCCGTGGCGCGACGACTTCGCGCCCCGTCAACTGTCGCAACGTCGCCCGCCCCCGCGCCAGCCGCGAGGCGAGCGTTCCCTCGGCACATCCCAGCGTGCGAGCGGCCTCGGTCAGGCTCATTCCCTCCAGCGCGACAAGAAGCAGCGCCGCGCGCTGGTCTTCGGGCAACTGGCCCATCGCGGCATGGACTTCGGTCAATGCCAGCCGATCCTCGGCCCGGCGGCCAGCGGGCAGGTCGGCGGCGTCCGGCACCAGCGCCAGCACCGCTGCCGGACGCCGTCGCCGCAATCCGTCGCGGAACCGGTTCAAGAGGATCCGGCAAAGCCAGCCGCGCAGGGACCCATCCCCGCGCCACTGGTCCTGCCGGGCAATCGCCGCCTCCAGAGTGTCCTGGACCAGATCATCCGCCGCCTCGCGGTCACGCAGAAGCGCGCGCGCATAGGCCCGAAGGCCCGGGATGGCGGACTCGATCTCGTCCAGGAACGACATTTGCAGCCTTCAGTATTTGGCGACGTGCCAGACGCCCTTGACCCCGTCACCGGTCATGTCGCCCGGCTTGGTGTCCTTGACCCAGAGGTAAAGCGGCTTGCCATCGTAGGTCCACTGTTTCGTCCCGTCCGTGCGGTCGGTCAGGCCGTATTCGCCCTCGGCCATGGCGCTCGCCTCGGCCAGAAGCGGCGGCCAGTTCGTCGCGCAGGCGTCATAGCAGGTCGACTTGCCGTCCTTGTCCTGGTCGAACGTGTACAACGTCATGCCGTTGGCATCGGTCAGGATGCCGTCTTTCTCCATGATGGCAGTGGTCTCGGCGAGGGCCGGTGCGGCCAGAAGGGCAACAAGCGCAAGGGCAAGCGGTGTGCGGGTCATGTGAAATCTCCCATGGGGCTTCGCGGGCCGGAAGCACGGCAAGCGACCGTTGCTGGCCACCTGCAAGTAACGACGCAGCCGGCGCGGGTTTCATCCCACGCCGGCTGGCTTGTCACGCGCTTGTGATGGGGTCAGGTTTCACTGACCGGGTTGGAGAAATTTGGTACAGGCCGGGCTATTTCCTTCGACGGTGGGAGTGTCAGCCGTGATCGGCCCACCTGCACAGCAACCCGCGCGGCCATTCGATCTTCAGCGCATGCCAGAACGGCAAATCCCTCGACGGCGGTTGCTCATCGAGTCGCTGCCAGTATTCGTCCTCGGACTTTGGCAGTTCCCGCAGGACGCCCTGCGACAGGGACGTGATGGTCAACGGGGTGCTCATGGCTTTCTCCTGCAAGGTTGGTTTCCTGCAGTCAGAGTGCGCGCGCGGTGGGCTTGATGTCATGAAACGGTCGCTTAAGACTTGTGAAATGTTGCAAAGCCGGATCGGCTACTCTGGAAATCCGGCCAGCCGAAGCCCGTCCACTATCGGTGTGAAGCGCTCGGCAAAGAGTGCGGGCTGTGCCTTGACGATGCGCGACAGACGGACGTCGGGGGCAATCGCGAGCAACGCGCGCAGCCATTCCCGGGCCTTGTCGATTTGTCCGAGATGCGCGTGCCCGGCGATCAGCATCCAGTAGGTGGCATCAAAGCTGTCGTTGAGGGCCAGCGAGCGTCCGGCGTAGTCCAGTGCCCGATGGTAGTCGCCGCGGACGATATGCAGATGAGCGATTCCGGTCATGGCAAAGCGGATCGAACTGTCGGGTGGCGCCAGACGCAACGCCCGGTCGAAGAACTGCAGGGCGGTGTCAAGGTCACCACAATGCAGGTTCATGACTCCGGATACCTGCAGGACGTACAGATCATTCGGATTCATCCGTATCGCCTGATTGATGACCGCCATGCCGGCATCATAGTCTCGACCGGGCTGGATCAGCGCGATGGCGCATTGCGCCATGACGCGCGCGTCACCCGCGGCATATTGAATGCCACGCCGAGCGTAGTCCACGCAGCGTTGTACGTCGTCCGGGTGGATCAGCGGCCAACCCATGGCGCAGCGATGCTCCAGCGCCCAGACCATCTGCCCAAGAATCAGCGGATTGTGCGGCTCTTGCTGAAGGGCCTTTTCCAGCAGGTTATGTGCGGCCCAGTTGCCCTGTTCGGTTTCGTCGTCAATGAAGGCCTTGGCGCGCAGAAGGATGTCATATGTCAGGATGCTCTCTGGCCGGCTCTGCCGGGATTGCGCCAGTTCGGTCGCTTCGATCGCGGGCGCCACGATTGTCGCCACACGCTCGGTGATGTGGTCCTGGAAATCGAAGACCTCCTCCAGGTCGCCATCGAAGCGCTCGGTCCAGAGGCTGACGCCGGTCGCCCCCTCGACCAGTTGCGCTGTGATGCGCAGACGGGCACCGGCGCGGCGCACCGAACCTTCCAGCAAGTAGCCCGCCCCAAGTTCAGCGGCGACAGTGCGAGAGTCGGTGGACCTGCCCTTGTAGACGAAAGACGAGGCGCGCGAGACCACGGCCAGCTTGCCGAAGCGGGTCAGCGCGGTAAGGATGTCGGCTACCACTCCGTCAGCGAAGTAGTCGGAATCCGGATCGCCCGACAGGTTCTCGAACGGCAGCGCAGCAACGACCGGGCGGGCGTTGCCGACTGGTCTTGGCGCTGGACTGTCCGGAACGATCATCCGGTAACCCAGGCGCGGCACGGTGATGATCCAGTCGCGCCCATTCGCGTCGGGGCCCATCAGCTTGCGCAGGTTGGCAATCTGCACCGTCAGGTTGCCCTCTTCGACCACTGATCCAGGCCACACCCGGTCCAGAAGCTCGGCCTTCGGGACCGGCGCACCTTTCGCCTCCAGCAGGGCCAGCAGCAGATCCGCTGCCCGTTGCCCCAGTTCGATCACCGTACCGTCACGCGTCAGGGTGCGTTGCGCGGGGTCAAAAAGCAGAGATCCAAGAGCGTGCGACATGGACAAAGGATACGCCGCTTGCCCCTCAATGCAATGAAAGCCGGGAGAGAGGCTCTCCCGGCCCAAGGGTCACTGAAGGTCCAGGCTTTGTGCCAGCCGCATCAGGTTGACCGCCTCGATCCGGTAGCCGAAGGCATCCTCGCCCCGGTTCGCCACTGCCAGCTCGATGGCCTGCTCCCAGCCCCAGTCGCCCAGGTAGACCGAGCCTTGCAGAAGCTGCCCGAAGCCCGCAACCGCGGCGGCAAATCGCGTCTCGATCGTGGCGGTCTCGGTGCCGGTGATCGGCGTTTCGACCAGGGTCGAGGCGTCCTCACCCGGAGCCTTCCAGCGCAGCCGCAGGAACCCCAGCTCTCCCGCCGCGTTCTCTGCCGGGGCCGTGCCATAGCGCAGGGGGTCGTTCAGCAGTGCGTCCGACCCCGGCGCCGTCACCTCGTAGATCGCGGTGACCTGGGTGCCCGCGCCGATCTCGCCCGCGTCGACGGCGTCGTTGTTGAAATCCTCACGCCGCAGGGCACGGGTCTCGTAGCCGATCAGCCGGTATTCCGCGACAGTGGCCGGGTTCCACTCGACCTGGATCTTCACGTCATCGGCGATGGGAAACAGCGCCCCGGTCAGCTGGTCGACCAGCACCTTCCGCGCCTCGGACAGCGTGTCGATATAAGCCGCGGTCCCGTTCCCGGTCTGCGCCAGCGCTTGCATGATTGCATCGTCCAGATTGCCGTCAGTCGCCAGGAGGATACGCGTGACCTCGCCGTCGGCCTTCATTCCTTCGGCCACCTGATAGGCCAGTTCCAGCCCCTCGGCCCCGGCTGTGGACCCGCCCGCCAGCAGATTGTCGAGCGCCGCCATGATCTCGGCGCGGTTGGCGGCCTTGGTCGGCGGTAGCACCTCTCCGGCGGACCCGGCATAGGTCACGATGGCTACCTGATCCTCGGGCCACAGTTCCGACAGCATCAAGGACAGCGACTGTTTCAGCAGCGGCAACTTGTTTGCATCCTCCATCGACCCCGAGGTGTCGATCAGGAACACCAGGTTCAGCGGCGGCCGCGCGGCCACCGCGGGCAAAGCGCCCTGGATGCCGATGGTCACAAGCCGCGTTCCGGGGTTCCAGGGGGTGGGCATCACGCTGACGGTCGAGGCAAAGGCCTGATCCCCCTCGGGCGCTGCATAGGCGTAGGGGAAATAGTTCACCATCTCCTCGATCCGCACCTGATCGGGCGTCGGCAGATAGCCCCCGGTGAGAGACGACCGGACCACGGCATAGGACGCGGTATCCACGTCGATCGAGAAGGTCGATACCGGCTCTTCTGCTGTCACCTTCACCGGGTTCGGGGCTTCGGTCGCGAATGCCTCGGTATTCTCCACCGGAGCGACCATCGCATCGGGCGCGCTGGAGGCGGGGGCGGTCAGATAGCCCACCACCGCACCATCATCGGCAGGAGCCTCGGCCCGCAACCGCATCTCGGTATCGGCAAGTATACCTACCGTCGGGGCAGTTGGCACAGCCTCGACAACCGATCCGACGTCCGAGGCCTCTCCGAGCAAGTCCGCAACGGCGGATTCCTCGACTTTCGGCTCTTGTTCCGTTGCCATCGGCAGGGGTGCGACAGCAGAGGACGCCGCATCGCTTTCGGTCGTGCGCGCCAGTTCATTCCCGCCCGCTACCTTCGCCTCTGGTCGCGGCGAGGTCGTCATGGTCGCTCCGTCCTGCGCGACGTCCGCGCTGGAGTTCAATTCAGCGGCCAGCCCGCTTTGTGCGGGCGGGGCTTCGGCAACCGGCTCGGGCGAAGGAAGGTCCGTTTGCACTTCAACCGGGGCCAAGGGGGCTTCCGTCTTCACCGGGGACAGCGCGCCTCGTCCCGGCAGGCGCAGGTCCGCGACCGGCAGGATAACGGCGACACCGATCAGAAGGGCAGCGACCGAAGTGGTGGCTGCAAGGGCAGGGCGAGAGGTCAGGTAGTTCAGCATGCGACGTACTCCATTCAGGGGGGCCGCTTTGGTGCGGTCCTCACTGGAACGGGACGCCGGGGCGGTTCCTTGGAGGGGGTCGTTCAATCGGGCGAAATTTTCCATCGCAAGCGCCATCGCCCGCGCTTTCGCATCCCCATCGGGGGCCGGAGCCGCCTTCAGCGCCGCGCGGAGGTCGTCAAGATCGTCAGTCATTTCGCGTCCTCCCGTGCCATGGCCCGCAGGCGTTTCTTCACTTCGCTCATCCGCCAGGCGATTGTCCCCTCGGACACGCCCAGCACGATGCCCGCCTCGGCCTGGGTCATCTCTTCCCCCAGCACGAGGGCAACAGTATCCCGCAGTTCCGGCGAAAGCTGCGTCATCGCCTGCGCCAGCCAATCCGCGGCTTCGGCCTGCATGGCAATCTCGTCCTGCCGGGCCAGCTCCCAGTCGCCCCAGCCCTGCGAGGCCCGGGCGCGGGTCTGCTGACGCCGCCGCAGGTCATGCGCTGCGTTCACCACCACGCGATAGAGCCAGGTGGTGAACTTCGCCTCGCCCCGCCAGTTCCGCAGCTTTGACGGCAGGGCCGCGCAGATGTCCTGCGCCAGATCCTCTGCCTCGGCCTTCGCTCCGGTCAATCGCCAGGCCAGGCCATGAATGCGGTCGTAGTGCCGACCGACCAGCGTGGCAAAAGCCGCCCGGTCACCCTGGGCAGCATGGGTCGCAAGCGTCTCGTCGGGCGTGTCCATCAGCATCACGTTACCTGTGACGCGCGGGGCATCGCAATCCTTGGCCCCGCCAACAAAAGGTCGGGCGCGGAAATCATTGCCCCGAACGAAAAGACCCCCGGCCCGGTCATCTGCCGGGCCGGGGGCCTGATTGGAGATCGTTCCCCTTGGTCAAGGCGGCAGGATCAGTAGATCATGCCGTCATAGATGCCATAGGCGCCCGAAGTGGACTTCAGGTTGGCCGTCGCGCCCTCGTCACGGGCGTAAGCCACCACGGCATTGTAGGTCCCCGGCCCGAACGACCCGTCGATACCGCCGCGGTAGTAGCCCCAGGCGCGCAGATTGCGCTGGATCGCCTTGCGCTCGGACAGCGAATAGCTTTGGAAGGCGCGGGCCGCCGGGGTGGAATAGACCGACGTGGTATGGCGCCGTTCGGTATAGACGGTGCGGGGTTCGGTATAGACGGTGCGCGGTTCGACATAGACCGGGGCCGGAGCATAGGTCGACCCCGACAGCCGCGCCCGGCGGTTCTTCAGGATCTCGTCGACGATCACCGCTGTGGCGACACCGGCGACGAAGCCCTGCTCCTTCTCGCCCCAGGCAAGGGCGGGGGCAGCAGGAACGGCGGCAATCGACAGCGCGGTCAGACCGGCAACAATGACCTTCTTGGCAGTGGTGGCAGCGAGCAGCATGGCGTTTCCTTTCGAGACTGACCCGAGGCAGCCGGGTCGATGCCATGGAACTTGGGCCATTTTGCCGCGCTAGGCAAAATCAGCGCCACGCTAGGGAAAAGCATGGGCCCGCTATCCGATAACATGATGTATATCAGAAGGTTGGCTGATCAGGTCAGCGTCGCCAGGGCCGCCGAAAGTCGCCCTAAACCTTCGTTCAGGCGGGTTTCCGGCCCTCCGCCTGCGCCAATCCGGATGTGCTGGGGCAGCCCATAGGCCGATCCGGGCAAAAGGAAGGTGCGGTAGGGCGGGGCGAGCAACACCCGCGCCAGCGATTCGCCGTCGATCCCTGCCACCCGCGCCAGACCGATCAACCCGCCAGCCGGTCCAGTGTGGCGCGCCCTTCGTCCCGGGCGCGCAACAATGCCGCTGCCAACCGCTCGGGCCGCAGCGCCACCTCGGCGATATGCTCGCCCAGCACGTTCATGATCTCTGACCCGTTCTCGCGCAGGATCATCGCGTCTCGGATGACCTCCGGCGACTGGCAGATCATCCAGCCGGTCCGCAGCCCCTGCAGGCCCAAGGCTTTCGACACCGACCCGGTGGTGATCCCGAAAGGCGTCATCCCGGCGATGGAAGGGGGCCGCGCGCGCACCCATTCAAGGCCCGCATAGACCTCGTCCACCACCAGCCAGATGCCGTGCTTCTCGGCCAGGTCGGCAAGGGCCCGCAGGTCACCCTCCGGGATCAGACGTCCGGTCGGGTTGTTCGGGTTGGTCAGAAAGATCATCCGCGTCTTCGGCGTCACCGCCCGCGCCACTGCATCGGGGTCCAGCCACCAGCCCGGGGCCTCCTCCCGCGCGACCTGCACCATCCGCGCACCAATGGCTCTGGCCATGACCCCCGCCTGCGGCCAGCCGGGGGCCTCGGTTATAATCTCATCCCCATCGGTCAGAAGCTGGCGGAACAGCAGGTAATTCGCCTCTGCCGCCCCTGCCGTGATCAGGACCGAGTCCAAGGGCAGGCTAAGCCCCGCCTGGTCCAGCACCCGCTGCCGCAGCGCTGGCAGGCCAAGGAAGCTTTTCCCGTTCCAGTCCAGCGACATCTCGGGGTCGAGATCCGGCAGAAAGTCCTTCAGCCGTGGAGATCGGGCCAGCGAAAAGCCGATGAAACACTCCGGCGGGTCCTGTGCTGTCGTCTCCAACAGGTAGTCGAACAGTTTGTGAATGGTGACCTTCATCCGCTCTCCCGCGCACCCCCAAGAATTGTCAGCAAGATTCTTGGCCAATTCCTTGCTCAAGGAATTTGGCCCTCACCGAACGTCGCGCCCCTGGTTCAGGATGATCACGTTACCCGACGACACGTCGCCGGCGGGCGAGATCAGGAACCCCACCCAGTTCGCAATCTCTTCCGGCTGCATCGCCCGCCCATGCGGCATCGCGCTGATCGCGCGGTCCAGCACCTCCTCGGTCAGCACATTGAACAAGGGCGTCTCGGTCATTGCCGGCGCAATCGAGTTCACCGCGATCTTTTCTCGCGCATAACGGCGGGCAAGGTCCTTGGTTAGCGTGTCCATCGCCGCCTTCGAGGCGCGGTAATGCGGCGGGTCGAAAACGTCGAAGTTGTAGGCCCCGTTCGACGAGATGTTGACGATCTTCCGGACCCCCGGCCGCCCCGCCATTGCCTTCACCGCCCCCTGACAGCAGTGAAAGGTGGACGAGAAGTTGACCGCCATCTGCCGGTCCAACTCGCTGGCCGGGATATCCGGGAAGTCGGACATGAAGCAGGTCCCGGCGTTGTTCACCAGCGCGTCCACGCCGCCGAAGCGGGCGGTCAGCCGGTCGAACAGATCTGCGATGGCGTCCGCGTCGGTCAGGTCCACCGCCTCGGCCACAAACCCCTCGCGGTCCGCAGCCATCGTCAGCAAAGCCGCGCCGTCGATGTCGACGCCGACCACAGTCAGCCCGTCGGCCAGCAGCCGGTCGGTGAACGCCCTGCCCAATCCCCCTGCGGCTCCGGTGACGACGGCGATGCGGGGGCTGGTCATGATGCTGGCACTCCTGGTTGGAGGGCCAGCCTAGGCGAAGCCCAAGGCTGGCTCAACCGCTCAGGGCGCTTTCGGCAGCGTGTCGAAATCCGCCGCCGAGTGGCGCTCGGGCAGCTTCTCCCAGTCCTCGCCCCAGGACCGGTTGACCTTCCGCCCCCGGATCACCGCCGGGCGCGCGTCGATGCGTTTTGCCCAGGCGAGGACGTTCTTGTAGCTTTCCACGTCCAGAAACTCGGCCGCATTGTAGGACCGGCCCAGCACCAGCCCGCCATACCAGGCATAGATCGCCATGTCGGCCAGCGAGTATTCCCCGGCCATCCACGCGTTCGCCGCCAGGTGCCGGTCCAGCACGTCCAGCTGGCGCTTCGTCTCCATTGCATAGCGGTTGATCGCGTATTCGATCTTCACCGGCGCGTAGGCGTAGAAATGCCCGAACCCGCCGCCGACAAAGGGCGCGCTGCCCATCTGCCAAAAAAGCCACGAGAACATCTCGGTCCGCTGCGACGGGTCCTTCGGGATGAAGGCCCCCCCGAACTTCTCTGCCAGATACAGCATGATCGAGGCAGACTCGAACACCCGCTGACCGTTGCCATGATCCATCAGCGCCGGGATCTTCGAATTGGGGTTCACCGCGACGAAGCCCGACCCGAACTGGTCGCCCTTGCCGATGTCGATCAGCCAGGCATCGTATTCCGCGTCGTGGCCAGCCTCCAGCAGCTCCTCCAGAAGGATCGTCACCTTGATCCCGTTCGGCGTCGCCAGCGAATAAAGCTGCAAGGGGTGTTCGCCCACTGGCAGCGCCTTGTCATGCGTCGCACCCGCGATGGGACGGTTGATATTGGCGAAGGTGCCGCCCGAGGGCTGCTCCCATTTCCAGACCTTCGGCGGTGTGTAGTCGTTCGGCATGGTGTGGCCCTTGCTGTGGGGATCAGACAGGAAAGCTAGTGCATCCCCCCGGCCCCCACCAGTGGCCCGGAACGGCGGGAGGGGGCTGCACAGATGCACAGCCGAACGAATCGGGGCGACCCGAAGGCCGCCCCTTGCGTCGCTTGGCCGACCCGTCAGACCGACAGGCAGATGTATTTCAGTTCCATGTAGTCGTCGAGACCATGGCGGCTGCCCTCGCGGCCCAGACCGGATTGCT
>WOUW01000048.1 GCA_009773055.1 Paracoccaceae bacterium | reverse complement strand
GCAGCGTCAGGTCGGTGCCGGCGAGGCCGCCGCCCGTGGTCGGAGCGGGGGTCGCTGGGGCCGTGGCTGCGGGGGCGCTGGTGACGCTGTCGACGACCGAGCCGCCGACGCCGCTTCGGGTCGCAAGGATGGTGAGCGTGATCGAGGTGACGATGAAGGCCGCTGCAAAGATCCAGGTCAGCTTGGTCATCGCGGTTGCAGCACCCCGGGCCGACATCGTGCCGCCAGCGCCGCCGCCGATGCCAAGACCGCCGCCTTCGGAGCGCTGCAGAAGCACGACCCCGATCAGAAGGAGCGCGAGGATCAGGTGGATGGTGAGGACGACGTTTTCCAAGGCAAGCTCCGGCGGCTGACGCGCCTATCTAGGCGGAAGGGGGCCGGGGTGCAAGGGTCGAGGCGGGGTTCGCGAACGGGGAGCCGCCTCGGGGCCCGTCGAGGGCCCACTTGGCGGCGCTGCCGCGGGACAGGGATCGGGCGAAGGGCCTGGGTCGGGCGTGGGAGCCTCCGGCGGGAGTATTTGGGAAATGCGCAAGGTTCAGGAGTTGGAAGTGCCCTCGTGGACGGCCGAAAGCTTGTTGCCGTCGGGGTCGCGGACATAAGCGGCGAAGAAAGCCGGGCCGTAGGGGCGCAGGCCCGGGGCACCTTCATCGGTGCCTCCGTGGGCGAGGGAGGCGGCGTGGAAAGCCTTCACGGCGTCCTGGCTGGACGCGACCAGGGCAGGCATCGAGCCATTGCCGGTCGTGGCAGTCCTGCCGTCGAAGGGGAGCGTGATCCAGAGTCGGGTGCGGTGGTCGGCGGAGTGGCCGTAACCGACCTCGGTGTCTTCGGTCGCGCGGCGGACGAGGCCCAGGGGGGCAAGGGCGGCGTCGTAGAACCTGATCGCGCGGGGCAGATCGTTGGTTCCGAGAGTGAGGTAAAGGAAGGTTTCAGCCATCGACTTCGTCGGTGGTCTGCTGGCCGGAGAGGCGCTGGCGCAGGATCGACCAGCTCATGCCAATGCCAAGGATCAGCGACAGGACCAGAAGGCCAAGCCAGGTGTTCAGCGCGGAGTTGTCGAGGCCGAGGATCCCCCAGTCGGTCAGCACCCACAGCCCGGCAGCGAAGACCGCGGCTATGACGATGGCCCCAAGGATGCCGATCGAGCGCAGGGTGGCGATCAGGTAGACCATCGCGGCGACGGCAAGGATCAGGCCGAGGAACACGATGAGCGGCGTCTGCTGACCCCATGCGGTGCGCGCCCAGGTGACATAGTTCCACGAGGTCGGGTTGAAGATCGCGGCAAGGAGGAGGAACGCGCCAAGCCAGCGCAGGAGGAAGCCCATGGTCGAACCCTTCTCGGTTTCGGATGGCGCATGGTAACGTCAGGAGGGTCCGCTGGGGAAGGGCTGACCTTCGCTAGGGCCAGATTGAGCGGGACTTGTGGGCCGTGTCGGTCGGGCTCAAACCGCGCGTGGCGAGACGAGTCTGTGCAGGCACCAGATTAGCCCGACACAGAAGAACGCTGCATTTGCCGCGGGAAAGGCTGCGACGGTGACCGGCACCAGGCCAAGCCCGACATAGGCCAGCGCCAAGCCCAGATCAACGGCCTGGATCAGGGCCATGTTGGCAATCCAGAAGCGCGAGGGGTTGGTTGCGCGGGCGAGCATCGCCATGCCGATCCCGTAAGCCAGGAAGCGCGCGCCAAGCATCCCGATCATGTAGCCGTTGTCGGGGGCAGGGACGGTCAGACCCATCCAGCCGAAGAACGCCAGAGGCGCGAACAGGGTCAGGGCCGCGAGGACCAGCTGCGAGGTGGCGATGGTCCAGAGCAAGGGTTTAAGCATTCGGGGTCTCCGTTCAGGTTGGATCTGGACGTGTTCTGAACTAGGCGATATAGAAAAGGAAGTAGTTACGTTTTTTATAGCCCCAGAGAGGGTCTCAAGACAGGGTCTGACGTGGAATGCAGCAACGAGTGTCCGGTGGCCCGCGCCCATGCAGTCCTTGGTGGCAAGTGGACGACGCTGATCTTTCGCGACCTTCTGGGCGGCACGCGGCGCTATTCGGAACTGATGCGCAGCCTGGAGGGCATCAGCCCTCGGATGCTGGCCGAACGGTTGAAGATGCTTGAGGGCGAGGGGCTGATCACCCGGACCGTCTTTCCCACCGTGCCTTTGACGACCGAATATGCGCTGACCGATCTTGGCCGATCCATGGGGCCGGTCATCGCGGCGATGGCAAGCTTCGGTCAGGCGCTGCAGAGGCATGCCCTATAGCGCCATTTGCAGGGTTTCCCCTGAGGTCGGGTGTCGATATACCCCGCAGCGTTTGAACCTGACTCGGGGAATGAAATGGCCAATGTCGTCGTTGTCGGTGCTCAATGGGGCGATGAGGGCAAGGGCAAGCTTGTCGACTGGCTGAGCGAGCGCGCCGATGTGATCGCGCGGTTCCAGGGCGGGCACAACGCCGGGCATACGCTGGTCATCGGCAATACGGTCTACAAGCTGTCGCTGCTGCCATCCGGCATCGTGCGGGGCGGCAAGCTGTCGGTCATCGGCAATGGCGTCGTGGTCGACCCCTGGCATCTGGTGGCCGAGATCGAAAAGCTGCGCGGGCAAGGCGTGGAAATCTCCCCCGAGAACCTGATGCTGGCCGAAAACGCCTCGCTGATCCTGCCGATCCATGGCGAACTGGACCGTGGCCGCGAGGCGCAGACGTCGGTGGCAAAGATCGGCACGACAGGGCGCGGGATCGGCCCAGCTTACGAGGACAAGGTCGGCCGTAGGGCGATCCGGGTCGCGGACCTGTTCGACGCTGCCACGCTGGACACGCGGATCGGGCGGCTTTTGACGCATCACAACGCGCTGCGGTCGGGGCTGGGACTGGAGCCGGTGGACGGGCACGCCCTGAAGGCGGCCTTGCTGGAGATCGCCCCCAAGATCAAGCCCTATGCCGGCCCGGTCTGGAAGGTGCTGAACGAAGCGCGGCGTGCAGGCAAACGGATCTTGTTCGAAGGCGCGCAGGGGTCACTGCTGGACATCGACTACGGGACCTATCCCTATGTCACCTCGTCGAACACCATCGCCGGGCAGGCAGCGACCGGGACAGGCGTGGGGCCGACGGCCATCGACTTCGTGCTGGGGATCGTGAAGGCCTATACGACGCGGGTTGGCGAAGGTCCGTTCCCGGCAGAGCTTTTCGACGCGGACGGCGAACGTTTGGGCGAGCGCGGGCATGAATTCGGCACGGTCACCGGGCGCAAGCGGCGCTGCGGCTGGTTCGACGCAGTGCTGGTGCGGCAGACCTGCGCAACTTCTGGCGTGTCGGGCATTGCGCTGACCAAGCTCGATGTGCTGGACGGGTTCAAGACGCTGAAGATCTGCGTTGCCTACGATCTGGACGGCAAGCGGATGGACTACCTGCCGATTGCCGCCGATGAACAGGCGCGCTGCACGCCCATCTATGAAGAACTGGAAGGCTGGTCCGAGACCACCGCCGGGGCGCGGTCCTGGGCTGAACTCCCGGGAGCTGCGATCAAGTACGTGCGCCGGATCGAAGAGTTGATCCAGTGCCCGGTCGCACTACTTTCCACCTCGCCGGAACGCGACGACACGATCCTGGTGACCGATCCCTTCGCGGACTGACGGGACGGCTTGTAGTATCTTCGCACGGCTGTCGCGGTCTATGAACGGGGGTCAGGAATGGCGCTAAGCTACAAGGCCCGCAGGCGCTGGGCACTGGTGATCCTGCTGATCGGGCTGCCCGCCTATGTGGTCGCGGCGGTCACGCTGGTCGGGCTGATCGAGCGGCCCTCGGTTCTTGTGGAACTGGCGATCTATCTGGGTCTTGGCTTTGCCTGGGCCTTGCCGTTCCGCTTTGTCTTTCGCGGCATCGGTCAGGCGGATCCGGAATTGGAAAAGACGGATGGGCAGGGCCCGTCCGTCTGAAATTTCTGCACTGGCTGGAGGTTGCAACCTCAGCTCAGTCGGCGCGCCTCGGCCAGGTAGGGCGAATTGTCCGCCAGGGCGTAGTGGCCGCGGGTCACCTTTTCGATCCGGCCAGTGCGCAGAAGCGTGCCAAAGCTGCGCAGCCCATCCTCGCGGCTGACCGGCTTGCCACCTGCCGAAGCCATCATCCGGCGCATCAGCTGCGGGCGGGTGAACTGCTCGCGCTTCTCGACACAGGTTGCGAAGGCGGCGGCGGCTTCCAGCATTTCGGCCATCGACCTGGCACCGACCGTTTCGGCAAAAGCGGCAAGGCCGGATTCGTCGATGTCCCGGCTGTCTTCGGCCAGATCCTCGTCATCGTCGGCCTCGGCAGCCGTGCCATAGGACGGCTTTTCCAGCACGATGTTGCGGGCCGGGGCGGCTGAGGCTGCGATGGCGGCTCCGGAACCGATGGCACCAGAAAGCCTGCCGGTGCGCAGGGCAACCATCGGCTGACCGGACGGATTGGCCGGGGCGATCCCGGGCATGGCCGGGGCCATCGAGGGGGCAGCGGCGGGCGGAGCCGCAGGCACCACACGGTCGATGCGCTGTTCCGAGACCAGGACCAGCGGCGGCGGGCTGATCATGCCGGGGCGGATGGTGCCGGGACGCAGTTCCTGGGTGCGGACCTGAACCGACTTGCGGCGCGGCTTGACTTCGGGCGGCGCGAGAGGAGCTTCGGGCTCGTCCGGCTGGATCGCTTCGGCGAGGTCGTCGCGGTAAGGGTCCAGGCTGATGTCGGCGCGCGGGGCCTCGTAGTCGATGTCGGCGCGGTCGGCTTCGGTCGAGACGACGGCGGCCTTCAGATGCGACAGGGCCTCCTGACGACGGCGGTTGGCATCCTCGGCCATCACGTCTTCGGCCTGCTGCATCAGGCGGGCGATCTCGTCAGACTCGTGCGGGCGCGAGAGTACACGGGTGGCCCCGGGGTCGCGGGCAGCGGTGTCTTCGCCGGGATGCAGCTGCACGACGCGCGAGCTCATCCGGCGCGAGCGGCCCGACTTGGTCATAGGCTGCGGGGCCTCGGCCACTTCTGCCTCAGCTTCGGGGGCGACGAAATCGGTGTCCGGGTCTGCGTCGGTCATCGCTTCTGCCACCGGATCGATGGCTTCCGCCTCGGCCAGGGTCAGTTCGGCAAGACCCATTTCAGCTGGGGAATCTTCGGGCAGGGCATCTTCGGGCAGGGCATCATCAAGGGCTGCGGCACGGGCAGCTTCGTCGAGTGTCACACCATCCAGTGCCGCAAGGTCGGAAAGGTCTTCCCGGGCGGCATCGGCTTCGACACGCGCGTCCATTTCAATGGCGCTTTCCTCGACGGTTTCCACCTCGGGGTCTGCGACCGGCAGGACGTCTTCGACATGGGCTTCTGCGGCATCGATGGCGTCAGCCTCGATGCTGTCGTACCAGTTGCCGGCCGTGTCGGTAGCCTCGGCAGCCGTCTCGTCGAAATACGTCTCGGCAGCCGGGACCTCGTCGTCGGCAATCAGCGCCCCAAGTCGGGCCGCGACATCAGGGATTTCCGCCTCGGGCAGGTCGGGGGCGAGATCTTCGGCGGCGAGATCGAAGTCGGTCTCGGCCTCGGTCCCGGTCGGGGCAAAAGCAGCTGCAGCGTCTTCGGCCGCTTCGTCCAGCGTTTCCGCCACAAAAGTCGACGCCGGGGCCGACAGGTCGGCCGCCATCGGGTGAACGGCGCGACGGATGCGAGCGAGTTTCGCAGCGACGCCGTCGGGGATCACGTCCTGCAGCGAGGGTTCGGGTCCGGTCAGGTCTTCTTCGGCCTGAACCTCGGGCTCTACCGGACCGCGCGCGGGGCGGCGTGCAATGGGATTGAACTGAATGCGCGGTGCGACAGCCTCGGCGGCTTCACCCTCGCTTGCAGTGTCGGCCCGGGCGACCTCGTCGCGTTTGGCCGCGCTCAGGCGCGAAACTTCACGCTCGGCCAGGCGGTGCAGCATGGCGGCATCCGGCGGCGGAGGCTCGGCCCCGAAGTGGCGATCCTGCGCGGCGAGATCGCGGAAGTATTCGGCAATCGCCTTCATCGTGTCGAAGGGATTCTCGAACCCTTCCAGCGTGCAGCTGAAAGTCCCGTAAGATACGGTGAGGATCTTGCTTTCAGTGGTCATGACTGGACAGCCTTTCGCCTTGGTCGTCACACGATACTCGTCTGCACGGTCCTAGAGCATGGACAGACCGGGGTAATTTGATGGATTGATTGTGGCCGGACCCCGGGAAACTTGCCTTAATTGGATACAGTCTTACATGAAATCGCCGATTGTCCAGTCAACCCATGGTGTAACGCTGGCCGGGGGTGGTCCCTTTACGGCCCGCGATCTGGTTTTGGCCCTGAAGCGGGCGCCGGTAGCAGTGGCGGCGGACAGCGGGGCGGACCGGCTGTTGCGGCTGGGGGTCGCTCCACAGGCAGTAATCGGGGACATGGATTCGATCTCGGCTGCGGCGCGGGCGGCAATTCCCTCGGATCGCCAGCATCTTGTGGCGGAACAGGTCACCACGGACTTTGACAAGGCCCTGCGGCTGATCGAGGCGCCGCTGGTCCTTGCCCTCGGGTTTGCAGGCGCGCGGATGGATCATGGCTTGGCCGCATTGGCCACGCTGGTCGCCCGGGCCGAGAGGCCCTGCATCCTGATCGGGCCGAAGGATCTGGCCTTCGCGGCCCCGCCCCGCCTTGTGCTTGACCTGTCCCCGGGCGAGCCCCTGTCGCTGTTTCCGATGACGCAGGTGACGGGCCGCAGCGAGGGGCTGGAATGGCCGATCTCCGGAATTGCATTTGCCCCGGACGGCATGATCGGCACCTCGAACCGGGTCACCGCGCGGCGGGTGGTGCTGGAGTTCGATCGCAGGGGGATGCTGGTGATCCTGCCCCGCCGACGGCTGGACGCGGCGATCAGGGCTCTTCTGGCACCAGCGTGAGGCTGGCCGTCTTCGACTTCGCCGTCCGCCGTTCGCGGTGGATGATGTAGAGACCCGACGAGACGATGATCGCGATCCCGACCCAGGTCAGCCGGTTCGGGAAATCGCCGAAGATCAGGTAGCCAAGGATCACGGCGGTCACGATCTCGGAGTAGTGCAGCGGCGCAAGCGTGGCCGAGGGCGCGAATTTCAGCGCGTAGGTCATGCACATGTGGCTGACCGCTGCCCAGAAGCCGACCCCGAACAGCCAGAGCCAGTTCCATCCCTCGGGCCAGATCGGGTCAAGCGCGGGGAGGCCCGAGCCATCGGCCAGGACCATGACGGGCAGGCACAGAAGAAGCCCGGTCCAGGAGGTGTGGAACTGCATCGTGACGGGGTGCATCCAGGCCGAAATCGCGCGGGTGACCAACATGTAGAACGCAAAGAGGAACGCCGTGGCAAGGGGCCAGAGCGCCACGAGGCCGAAGGCAGCAAGCGAGGGCTGGATGACGAAAAGCGCACCGACAAAGCCCACGACGCAGGCGGCGATGCGGCGCGGGCCCACCTGATCGCCAAAGAGGAAGCGACCGAGGATGAGAAGGATGAACGGCTCGACAAAGACGATGGCAAGCGCGTCAGCGATGGGCATGACCTGGATGCCCGAGACGAAGGCGAAGGTCGAAACGAGGAGAAACAGCGCCCGCAATGCAGTGTAGGCAAGCGCCCGGCCCGAAAGACGCAGGGCAAGGCGCATCACGATCATGACCGGCAGCATGAGGGCAGTCTGAACGACGAAGCGGGCGGCGGTGACTTGGCCAACCGGAACGCCATTTTCGGCAGCGAGCTTGGCCGAAACGTCCAGCAGCGGCGCAATCACGCAGAAGGCGAGCATCAGGAGGATGCCCTGCAGGGTGGTATCGCGCGTCATGATGCCTGCCTAGACCCTGGTCCGGCCGCCTGCGTGCCTGAAAACGACATTTCCGTGACTGGTCGGTTTTCAGATCGCGCGCTGCCGCGCAAGTTCCTTGTCTCGTCGTCGGGCTTCGCCTGCTCCTCGGGCATTGGGGGTCCCCCCCAAACCCCCGGAGTACTTGTCGAAATGAGCAAGCTGCATTTGCCCATTTCCAAAATACTCCCGCCGGAGGCGTCTGCCGGTTCAGCAGTTCGGGACGTTGACCGCAAGGCCCCCAAGCGAGGTTTCCTTGTACTTCTCGTGCATGTCGCGCCCGGTTTGGCGCATGGTCTCGATACAGACGTCAAGGCTGACGAGGTGCTGGCCGTCGCCACGCAAAGACAGGGAGGCAGCCGAAACCGCCTTGATCGCGCCAAGCCCGTTACGTTCGATGCAAGGCACCTGGACGAGGCCCTTTACCGGGTCGCAGGTCATGCCGAGGTGGTGTTCAAGCGCGATCTCGGCGGCGTTTTCGACCTGTTCCGGCGTGCCGCCCAGGACGGCGGCGAGACCTGCTGCGGCCATGGCAGCGGCCGAGCCGACCTCGGCCTGGCAGCCGCATTCGGCACCCGAGATACTTGCGTTGTGCTTGCAGAGGCCACCGATAGCGGCAGCTGTCAGAAGAAAGTCGCCGACCCTTGCGGTGGAGGCGCCGGGGACGTGGTCAAGGTAGTAGCGCAGCACGGCGGGGACGACGCCTGCAGCGCCATTGGTGGGGGCGGTGACGACCTGGCCACCGGCGGCGTTCTCCTCGTTCACTGCCATCGCGTAAAGTGACATCCAGTCGTTGATCGTGTGCGGCGGTGTCAGGTTCAGCCCCCGTTCTGCCAGAAGCGCGTCGTGGATGCCCTTGGCGCGCCTGCGGACCTTGAGGCCGCCGGGCAAGATGCCGGTCCCCGTCATCCCGCGCGAGATGCAGTCGTTCATCACCTGCCAGACCCGGTTGATCCCTGCGTCCAGATCGGCGGCCGAGCGGAACTTCAGTTCGTTCTGCCGCTTCATCGCGGCAATCGACAGGCCGGATTTCTTCGCCATCTCCAGCATTTCGGCGGCGGTCTCGAACGGGTAGGGCACATCGGCCCGGGCCTTGGCTTTGGGCCCGCTGGTCTCGGCAAGCTCGGCCGCGGTCAGCACGAATCCGCCGCCGATCGAGTAGTAGGTTTCCTGCAAGATCACGTCGCCCTGTGCATCCGTAGCCTTCAGGATCATGCCGTTGGCGTGTCCGGGCAGAGCGGGGCCGAAGTCGAAATGCAGGTCCTTCAGCGGATCGAAGGCGAGGGGCGGCAGACCCGGAACCTCGATCACCTTGGTGTCGCGGATGCGGGCAAAGGCGGCTTCGGCGCGCTCGGCGTCGTAGGTGTCGGGGGCAAAGCCCGCGAGGCCGAGGATCGTCGCCCGGTCGGTGGCATGGCCGACCCCGGTGAAGGCCAAAGATCCATGCAGCGAGGCCCGAAGCCCGTGAAACTGGAAGGGCGAGGCGCGCAGGGTGTCAAGAAACCGTGCGGCGGCGACCATCGGCCCCATCGTGTGGCTGGACGAGGGGCCGATGCCGACCTTGAACATGTCGAAGACAGAGAGAAACATCAGGGGCTCGGTTTCCGGGACAGGGCTAAAGCACTGATCCCTCAGGAGGATTGGGTTGTTCGGGGCGAGTGAAAGGATGCGTGCCCAGCCCCTCGGCCCGGGCGATGACGGGGGTCTCGACGCGCGCTTCCTGCGCATGGGCAAGGTCGAGGAGGGCCGGAAAGGCGGAGAGGTCGAGCCAACGCGGGGCGTTCGACGGGTATAGCGTCGCCCAGCGGGTCAGAGTGACGGTGTAAGCAGCCCAAAGTGTCGCAACATGCGCGTCGACATGATTTCAAGATGCGCGGCGTGGGCATCCACCGGCGCATATTGGTGCGGGTAGAAGATCTGGCGCAGATCTGCATGGGCGGTGTTCGACAGAAAGAACAACCAGCGCAGGAACAGCGGCCGGTCGGGATCGGCGGGGCCGGGGCCAAGGTGATGGGTGTCCGAAAGCCACATGAGGATCGCGCCGGTTTCCGAGATCGGGCCGTGCGGCGTCTCCAGCGTCGGGATCAGTCCGGTGGGGTTCAGCGCGCGGTAGGCAGCGCTGTCTTGCTGGCGCATGCCCCGATCGACCAGGGCCGTCCGGTAGGGCAGCCCCGCGCCGTCCAGGACCAGGCGGATGATCAGCGAGGCGTTGTCCGGGGCGTAGTGCAGCGTGTACATCGGGCGTCCGTGCGATTTGGGAAAGCCTTGCCGAACTCTAGCCTCCCTGCAGGTCGAAAAGCGACCCCCTGACGCGTGCCAGCGCAGCATTCACAGTGATGGCCCTTAAACAGCTGTCCCGGTTTTCGTTTACCCTTTGTCAACCATCCCCGGTGCAGGCTGGACGCGCAATCAGGGCGGGAGACGGGACCGATGCGGCTGACGGTGGTGATGGCTGTGCTTGCGATGACGGCGACGGCGGTGCGGGCCGAAGAGGATGCACTGGCGGACGCGATGGCGCGCAACCCTGAACGGTTCGAGGCGCGGGCCATTGACCTGATCGCGGGGTTTGGCGGGCCGGACGGGCTGCGGATCGACGGGATCGAGACGCATATCGCGCTGGAGCGGGCAGGCGCGCGCGCATCCAGCCTGCGGCGGTTCCTGGCCATGGATCTTGATGCCGATGGCACCATCACGCGCGACGAACTGGCGGTCACCCAGCGCGCGGCCAGTGCGGCAGGGCGGGGCAGGATGGAACGGCAGTTTGCCGCCGCTGACGCCGATGGCAATGCAAAGGTCGACCCGGCAGAGTTGGCGGCAAGTGGCGCTGCGGCAGCGCTGGCCGCGCTGGGCGAGGCAGAGGCCGGGCTGTTGCGCGCGATGCTGCGGCTTGACACAAATGGCGATGGGGCCCTGACGGGAGCAGAGGTTTCGGCGGCGGTCGCGCGGCTGGATCAGGCGACCTGACCGCGAAAAGGTGCCATCTTCCGCGTGTGAAGCCTCTCGCCCTGCCGCAACCTTTGCGGTATGCCGGGGCGACAAGAAGGGGGATATCGTCATGGCTGCCGAGCTTTCACCGATCGACCAAGCCAAGTTCGTCGCCGCGCGGCGGTCAGTGGACTTCGTCGAATCCGGGATGAAAGTCGGACTTGGCACCGGGTCCACGGCGGCCTGGATGGTGCGATGCCTGGCCGAACGGGTGCGAGAGGACGGCCTGCAGGTCACCTGTGTGTCCACCTCTGCGCGGACGGCAGAGCTTGCGCGCAGCCTTGGCCTGGCCGTTGTCAGTCTGGACGACGTCAAGTGGCTGGACCTGACCATCGACGGCGCGGACGAGTTCGACGCGAACCTGAACCTGATCAAGGGCGGCGGTGCGGCGCTGTTGCAGGAAAAGATCGTCGCGACCGCCAGTGACCGGATGATCGTGATCGCGGACGCGGCAAAGGAAGTGGCACAGCTTGGAGCCTTCCCCTTGCCGGTCGAGGTGATCCCGTTCGGCTGGCAGACGACCAAAGCGCTGATCGAAGAAACACTCTACAGCCTTGATGTCATGAGCCGCGAGGTCACCTTGCGGCAAGCCAACGGCGCGCCGTTGCGGACGGACGAGGGGCACTACCTCCTGGATCTGA
>WOUW01000047.1 GCA_009773055.1 Paracoccaceae bacterium | reverse complement strand
AGGCCGCGAGGCCGAGGCGCGGGCGGCACGCTCCTCCGCCGAGGGCGAGGCGAATGCGCTGCGGGCCGAAGTCGCGGCGCTTGCCCGGCTGGTGGACCGCGAAGCGCAGGCCGGGCATCAGCTTCTGGATCGGTTGGAGGTGGAGCCGGGCTTTGAAAAGGCGCTTGGCGCGGCCCTTGCCGACGACCTGCGAGCGCCAGAAGTGTCTGGTGTGGCGCGGTCGGGCTGGGCAATGCTGCCCGACTACGATGCCGCGCAAAGCCTGCCCCTTGGCGCAACCCCGCTTGCGGCGCGGGTAAAGGCTCCGGGGGTGCTGGCACGCCGTCTGTCGCAGATCGGCCTTGTGGATCGTGAGACTGGTTTTCGGCTTCAGGCCGCGCTGCGCCCGGGCCAGCGCCTTGTCAGCCTTGAGGGCGATCTCTGGCGCTGGGACGGGTTTCGCGCTGGTGCCGAGGATGCGCCCTCGGCTGCGGCCTTGCGCTTGCAGCAGCTGAACCGCCTGGTGCAGCTGAAGCGCGACCTGGAAGACGTCGCAGCCCTGGCCGATGGTGCGCGTCAGGCGCATGAGGTATTGACCAACCGCCTTGCCGAGCTTGCGAGCGCCGACCAGCGCGCTCGCGACGCCCGCCGCGCGGCCGATACCCGCCTCGCCGAGGCAAACCGGGCGCTTGCCAGGGCCGAGGCGGAGCGCTCTATCGCCGGTGGCAAACTTGAGGCCGCAAAGCTGGCGGTCAGTCGCTTCGAGGATGAGGCGATGGCCGCCCGCGCCCGGTTGAAAGAAGCCGAGGCGGGGGTGATCGACCTTGGCGACCTTGATGCAGCACGCGGGGCGGTGGAGGCCGCGAAGATCACGGTCGAAGCGGCGCGGATCACGATGATGACCCGCCGGTCTGCGCAGGACGAAGTGCGCCGTGAAGGCGAGGCGCGCGTCCGGCGGCGGCAGGAGGCCGAAAAGGAACTGTCGGGCTGGAAGCACCGGCTGGAGACGGCATCGAAGCGGACCGAAGAACTGAGCGAACGCCGGGCCGAGACCGAAGACGAGCTGGCCGAAGCGATGCAGGCCCCCGAAGAAATCGCGGCAAAACGTGAGGAGCTGGCCGACGCCATTGAGACTGCCGAAGTTAGGCGGCGGACCGCAGCAGACGCCCTGGCCGAGGCCGAATCCAGCTTGCGAGAAGCTGCGGTCAGCGAACGCGAGGCCGAGCGGATTGCCGGGGAAGCGCGCGAAGCCCGGGCGCGGGCCGAAGCCCGGCTGGATGCTGCGCGCGAAGGCGTGGCGCTTGCGGCCGAACGCATCCGTGAAGACGACGACCGCACCCCGGATGAACTCCTCACCAGCCTGCGAACCGACCCCGACCGGATGCCCGATGCTGAAACACTTGACCATGATGTCGCCCGGCTGAAGCGCCAGCGCGAAGCCTTGGGTGCGGTGAACCTGCGCGCCGAAGAAGACGCAAAGACAGTCGAAGCCGAGTATGACGCGCTGGCGACCGAGAAGTCCGACCTTGAAGAAGCGGTCAAGAAACTCCGTGCCGGGATTGCCGGGCTGAACAAGGAGGGCCGCGAGCGTCTCTTGACTGCCTTCGAGCAAGTGAACGCGAATTTCTCGACGCTTTTCACCCATCTTTTCGGTGGTGGCGAGGCGCGGCTGGTGCTGGTCGAATCCGACGATCCATTGGAGGCGGGGCTAGAGATCCTGTGCCAGCCGCCGGGCAAGAAACTTGCGACCCTCAGTCTCCTCTCAGGCGGCGAGCAGACCCTGACCGCCCTTGCGCTGATCTTCGGCGTGTTCCTTGCAAACCCCGCGCCGATCTGCGTGCTGGACGAGGTCGACGCGCCTTTGGACGATGCCAACGTCACCCGCTTCTGCGATCTGCTGGACGAGATGACCCGCCGCACCGACACCCGGTTCCTGATCATCACCCACCACGCCGTGACGATGGCACGTATGGACCGGCTTTTCGGCGTGACGATGCAGGAGCAGGGGGTCAGCCAATTGGTCAGCGTCGACCTGAAGAAGGCGGAAGCATTGGTGGCCTGACACGGGTGTATGGTTAACGGGTTGGAAAGCAGAATCAGGCAGAACGGTACGTGAACAAACCGTATCCGAGGCCTGAACATGCAGATGCTCCTCTCCACCACCACGATCCTCGTCCTCTTTGCCTGGGCCCAGGAACAGGTGTCGAACATGCCACCGTCCTGGTCGCCCTTCGCCGCGGTCGAGGCCGCGGTTGCGCCCTGATCTATCTCTAGCGCTGCTGATGGCGAAAACAGCGGCGGTGATGGCGAAAACCGACGGCATCCTGCCCTGCAACAAGCCTAGAACGGGCATCGTAGCAGGAGAAACGCCGTGCGTTATTCGGGATTTCGGGTCATTGCCGAGGCTCTAACAGGCCACAAGGGTTGGAAACCGGTCTGGCGCGACGCCGCCCCACAATCCGAATACGACTACATCATCATCGGTGGCGGAGGTCACGGCCTTGCCACGGCCTACTACCTTGCCAAGGAATTCGGTCAGGCCCGCATCGCGGTGCTGGAGAAAGGCTATCTTGGCGGCGGCAACGTGGGCCGCAACACGACAATCATCCGGTCGAACTACCTCCTGGACGGGAACGAGCCGTTCTACGAATTCTCGCTGAAACTCTGGGAGGGGCTGGAGCAGGACTTCAACTACAACGCCATGGTCAGCCAGCGCGGGATCATCAACCTGATCCACACCGACGCGCAGCGCGATGCAGCCACCCGGCGCGGCAATGCGATGATCATGCACGGCGCCGACGCGCGGCTTTTGTCCCGCGACGAAGTCCGCCAGATGTATCCCTGGCTCAACTTTGACAACGCCCGCTTTCCGATCAAGGGCGCACTGATGCAGCCGCGTGGCGGCACGGTGCGGCATGACGCGGTGGCCTGGGGCTATGCTCGGGGCGCCGATCAGCGGGGTGTGGATCTGATCCAGAACTGCGAAGTCACCGGCATGCGGATCGAGAATGGCCGCATCCGGGGAGTGGAGACCACCCGAGGCTTCATCGGTGCGAAAAAGGTCGGCGTGGCGGTGGCCGGATCGTCGTCGAAGGTCATGGCCCATGCCGGCATGCGTCTGCCAATTGAATCTCATGTCCTGCAGGCCTTTGTGTCCGAAGGGCTGAAGCCCCTGATCGACGGCGTGATGACCTTCGGCGCGGGGCATTTCTACGTCAGTCAGTCCGACAAGGGTGGCCTCGTCTTCGGCGGCGACATTGACGGCTACAACTCCTACGCCCAACGTGGCAACCTCCCAGTGATCGAGGACGTGGCCGAGGGTGGTATGGCCCTGATGCCAGCCATCGGTCGAGTGCGGCTTTTGCGCAGCTGGGGCGGCATCATGGACATGTCGATGGACGGCTCGCCCATCATCGACAGGACGCATGTCGACGGCCTCTACTTCAATGGCGGCTGGTGCTACGGCGGGTTCAAGGCCACCCCGGCCTCGGGCTGGTGCTTCGCGCATCTCCTCGCCAAGGACGAACCCCACAAGACCTCCACGGCCTACCGCTTCGACCGGTTCCTCAAGGGGCTGATGATCGACGAAAAGGGCCAGGGCGCCCAGCCGAACCTGCACTGAAGGCGTATACGAATGATCATTTACCATCCGATCCTCGGACCCCGCGACGCGCAGGAATTCGTCTATCTTGGCGATGCCGGCCTCATCGACCGGCCCGACGGCATGACTGCGGGCGTCAAAGCCTTCCATGACTACCTCTACAACCGCGACAACCCGGCGGGCGAACACCGAGAGCTCTGGTATCACGAACAGGGCGACCGCTCGTGGCTGGTCGTCACCCGCGATACAGTGACGCACGAGATCACCAAGGTCGAACTCGCCCGCGATGTGGCCCGGGCACGAGGACGCGCAAAATGACCCAATCGCATCGCATAGTCGGCGGCCAGATCGACCGGACGAAGACGCTAAGCTTCACCTTCGACGGCCTTCCCTATCAGGGTCATCCCGGCGACACTTTGGCCTCGGCGCTTCTGGCAAACGGCGTCCGCCTGATGGGCCGCAGCTTCAAGTATCACCGCCCGCGCGGCCCGATCTCCTCGGGGTCCGAAGAGCCGAACGCGCTGGTCGAACTCCGCAGCGGTGGGCGTCAGGAACCGAACACCCGCGCCACGGTGGCGGAACTTTACGACGGCCTGACGGCGAACAGCCAGAACCGCTGGCCCTCCCTCCGCTTCGACGCGATGGGGATCAACGACAAGCTCAGTACCTTCTTCGCGGCGGGCTTCTATTACAAGACCTTCATGTGGCCCAAGTCCTTCTGGGAAAAGCTATATGAGCCGATCATCCGCCGCGCCGCAGGCCTTGGCTCGGTCACCCGGGAAGAGGACCCGGACGACTACGACAAGGGCTTCCTGCACTGCGATCTCCTCGTCATCGGGGCCGGGCCGACGGGCCTGATGGCCGCGCTGACCGCCGGGCGCGCAGGCAAGCGCGTGATCCTCACCGACGAGGATTTCCGCATGGGCGGCCGCCTGAACGCCGAGACTTTTGCCGTCGGCGATGCACCGGGCGCGGACTGGGCCGCGGCCACTGTCGCCGAACTGTTGGTCGGTGCCTTCGACCATGGCATCTACAGCGCGGTCGAGCGTGTCTCCGACCACCTCCCCACTCCCGCCGCGGGCAAGCCCCGGCAGATCCTTTGGCGCCTCTACACCGGCAAGGCGATCCTCGCCGGCGGAGCCACCGAACGCCCCATCGCGTTCGAGAACAACGACCGTCCCGGAATCATGATAGCGGGTGCTTTGCGTGCCTATGCAAATCGCTGGGGCGTCAAGGTAGGAGAGCGGGTGGCCGTCTTCACCAACAACGACGACGGCCTCCGCACCGCCAAGGACCTCCAGGCCAAGGGCGTCGATGTTGTCGCCGTGATCGACAGCCGTCAGGGTGGAGACCTTCTCCCTGGCATTCGCCACCTGCAGGGCGCCGAGGTCATCGACACCGCCGGCAAGCTGGGGTTGACGTCAATCACGATCCGCCACGCGAACGGCCGTTCGGAAACCGTCGCTGTCGACGCCCTCGGTGTCTCAGGCGGCTGGAATCCGAATGTGAACATCCACTCACATCACCGCTCACGTCCTGTCTATGACGCCTCGATCGCGGCCTTCGTCCCCGGCCAGGACGGCCCGCCCGGCCTCCTTGTTGCCGGGGCAGCCGCAGGGCAAATGTCCACCCACGACGCGCTGAAGACCGGCCGCGATGCCGCCCTCGCCGCACTGGACCTGGGCACCGCCCCCGACCTGCCGCAAGCCGAAGGCGCACCCATCCGCATCACCCCGCTCTGGCACGTCGCCCACGGCAAGGGCCGCGCCTGGATCGACCAGCAGAACGACGTCACCGTCAAGGACGTGAAGCTCGCGAAGCAGGAGAACTTCACCTCGGTCGAGCACCTGAAACGCTATACCACCCTTGGCATGGCGACCGATCAGGGCAAGACCGGAAACGTCATCGGCCTTGCGATCATGGCGGAACTCACCGGGCGTTCCATCCCCGAGACCGGCACCACGATATACCGCCCGCCCTACACCCCCGTCGCCCTTGGCGCGCTGGCAGGACGATCCAGAGGCACGGAATTCAAGCCCTTCCGCCTGACCCCAAGCCACCAATGGGCCAAGGAACAGGGTGCGGTCTTTGTCGAGGTCGGCAACTGGCTCCGCACCCAATGGGTCCCGAAAGCGGGCGAAACCGAGTGGCGGCAAAGCGTCGACCGCGAGGTTCTGGCAACCCGCAAGTCCGTCGGCATTTGCGACGTCACCACCCTGGGCAAGATCGACATCCAGGGCACGGACGCGGGTGCCTTCCTCGACCGGGTCTACGCCAACACGTTCTCGACCCTCGCCGTCGGCAAGTGCCGCTACGGGTTGATGCTGCGGGAGGACGGCATCGTCTTCGACGACGGCACCACCGCCCGGATGGGTGAGAACGAATACGTCATGACCACCACCACGGCCAATGCCGTGACCGTCTTCCGCCACCTCGAATTCTGCCGCCAGTGTCTTTGGCCGGAAATGGACGTCCAACTCATCTCTACCACCGAGGCCTGGGCGCAGTTCTCTGTCGCGGGACCCAACGCCCGAAACCTGCTGGCAAAAATTGTTGACCAGGATATCAGTGACACCGCCTTCCCCTACATGGGTGCGGGCAACATCACCGTCGGCGGCGGCCTCCGCGCGCGGTTGTTCCGGATCAGCTTCTCGGGCGAACTTGCCTACGAGATCGCCGTCCCCACCCGCTACGGTGACGCGCTTTTACGCGAGATGCTGGCCAAAGGCGCAGAGTTCGATCCCATCATCTATGGCACCGAGGCCTTGGGGGTCATGCGGATCGAGAAGGGCCATGTCGCGGGCGGTGAGCTGAACGGCCAGTCCACCGCGCTGAACATGGGCCTCGGCAAGATGGTGTCGAAGAAGAAGGACTCGATCGGCATGGTCCTGTCGCAACGCGAAGGGCTGACGGATGAGAACGGCTATCGTTTGGTGGGCGTCAAGCCTGTCGATTTACATGCCAAGCTGACCGCCGGCAGCCATTTCCTCGAAAAGGGGGCGGCTCCTGTGGCGGCGAACGATGTCGGCTGGCTGACGTCGAAGGTCTATTCGCCGCACCTCGGTTGCGACATCGCGCTGGGCTATCTGAAAGCAGGCGACAAGAAGATCGGTCAGCGGATGCGGATCGTGAACCTCCTTGCCGGTCTCGATACCGAGGTCGAGATCATCTCGCCCCACATGTTTGACCCGGAAGGAGAGCGTCTCCGTGGCTAGTCTCATCGCAATGACCGCCCTCGGGGCCCGCGAACCGGCCATCATCACCCGCGGGCCGCTGACCATCACCGAACGGTTCGACGTCGCCCTCGCCTCGGTCGCTGCGCGCAAGGGCCGCATGGCGGACGTTGCAAAGGCCGCCGAGAAGGCAGGCATCCCGCTCCCCGGCCCCGCGGCGCATCAGCAAGGCACAGCCTACAGCGCCTTCTGGACCGCGTCCGAGATGTGGTTCGTCGAAGCCCCCTTTGCCACGCATGAACTGATCGCCGACCTCCTGAAATCCGCCCTCGGCGATGCGGCCAGCATCACCGAACAGACCGACGCCTGGGTCGTCTTCGACCTTGCGGCCTCCGACCTCGCCCGCGTGCTGGAAAGGCTCTGCAGCGTCGATTTCTCTTCCGTGCCAGCCGGTTACGCCACCCGCACAGTCTTGGAACACCTCGGTGTCTACCTGATCAAGCACGGCCCGGGTGCTGCGCGGGTTTACGGACCCCGCTCCAGCGCAGAAAGCCTGTTGCATGCGCTTGAGACGGCAGCGCGTTCGGTGTTCTAGCGTCAGGCTTGCCTGACGCCGTGTTTCCCGGTAGTGAAATCACTGGTAGTGGTTTCACCCGGGATAGTTGTTCATGTCCGATGGCTCAGCCAATATGTCACTTCCACGTGGCAAGCCTGCCTTCGATCAGGACCCTCACCGCGTCCGCGAGATCACCGAGCGCAACCTCGAAGCCGCAATTGGCCGGGAGGTTCGCAATTTCCGCCGCCAGCAGGGGATGACTGTTGCGGACCTCGCCAATGTTACCGGCCTCTCCATCGGCATGCTGTCCAAGATCGAAAACGGGAATACTTCGCCTTCGCTGACCACGCTGCAGGTTCTTAGCCACGCCTTCTCCGTCCCGGTCACCGCGTTTTTCCGCAGCTACGAGGAGCGCCGCGAAGCGCAGCACGTGAAGGCCGGAGAACACGTCGAAATCGAACGCCGCGGCACCCGGGCCGGTCACCAGTACAACCTTCTGGGCCATATCGGGTCGAACAATTCCGGCGTCGTGGTCGAACCCTACATCATCACGCTCACGACCGAGTCCGATACATTCCCGGCCTTCCAGCATGAAGGGCTGGAACTTCTCTACATGCTGGAAGGCGAGGTCGATTATCGCCACGGTGACCAGGTTTATCCGCTGAAACCCGGCGACAGCCTGTTCTTCGACGCCGACTCTCCGCATGGACCCGAGACGCTGGTAAAGCTTCCTGCGCGCTATCTGTCGGTGATCGCCTACCCTCAGGGCTGAAGCCTGTCCTACTAAAGTCGGCACCGGTTTTGTCGCAAGACAGGCGAAAACTTGACTACGGCTTCGGCGCGTCCGGGTTGGACATCTCGGTCTCGACAAAGATCTGCACGGTGTCGCCCACACCCATCTTGCTGCCCGGTTCCGGCACGCCAAAGCTGATGCCGAAGTCCGACCGCATGATCGTGGTCTCCAGCGAAAACCCCGCCCGCGCACCCATCGGGTCAAGCGGCATGTGTCCCCAGCCGCCGTTGTAGCTGGCCTTGAAGGTCACCGGCTTCGTCACCCCGTTCAGCGTCAGGTCACCCGTGACGTTTGCGGTATTCTCCCCGGTCAGCTCTACCTTGGTCGACACGAAGGTCGCCTGCGGATGGGTTGGGGCATTCAGCAGATCCTCGCCCGACACGATCTCGTTGAAATTGTAGTCCGCGGCCGGATTGTGCGTCTCAAGTGATGCCACGTCCACGCTGGCCTTGACCGACATCGCTTCCGGTTCCGCAGGATCAAACTGCAGCGTCGCATCGACCTTGGTGAACAGCGCCATGTAGCGCGAAAAGCCGAGATGATCGACGAGGAACCAAAGCCGTGTGTGCGCCGGGTCGCTGACGTAGGTCCCGGCAGGGGGTGACCCAAGGTCCATCTCCTCCTGTGCCGCCAAAGGCGTGGCCAGGATGGCGGAAAGCATCAGGGCACGAAGCATGGCATCACCTCTGGGCCGTATGTGTCGTAAAGGTTAGCTGGATAGCTAACCAATTTCGCCCCGTCAACCCGTTGCGGGCCGAATGCCCTCACCTTAGGGTCTCGCCTGAGGAAGGGAGGTATCATGACGCTGATCGAGGACCTGAAATCCGCTGTCGGGGCGACGAATGTCCTGACTGGCCCTGACATGGCTCGCTATGCCCGTGACTGGATGGGCCGCTACGAAGGCTCGCCCACCGCAGTTGTCCGTCCAGCATCGACTGCTGAAGTCTCCGCCTGCGTCAGGATCGCTGCGCGGCACGGCGTCCCTGTGGTCCCGATCTCGGGAAATACCGGCCTCGTCGGCGGCACCATGACCGAGGGAGGCCTGATGCTGGCTCTGGACCGCATGAACCGCATCCGTCAGGTCAAGCGCGACGCAAAACTGGTAATCGCCGAGGCGGGGGTCATCCTCACGCGCCTCCACGAAGCCGCCGAGGCGCAGGGCCTCTACTTTCCCCTCTGGTTCGGCGCACGCGGTTCCGCCATGCTTGGCGGCGTCCTTTCCACCAATGCGGGCGGCTCAAACGTCCTCCGCTACGGTTCCACCCGCGGTCTCTGTCTGGGGCTAGAGGTCGTGCTGGCGGATGGCCGGGTCCTGAACCTGATGTCCGAACTGCACAAGGACAACTCGGGCTACGATCTGAAAAACGTTTTCATCGGGGCAGAGGGCACCCTGGGCATCATCACCGCCGCCGTGATGAAGCTGGTCCCCGCGCCGAAAGCCTACGCCACGGCCACTCTCGCCGCCCGCTCGCTCACTGACGCTCTGACCCTTCTCAACCGGATGCAGGAAGCCACCGGCGGACGGGTCGAAGCCTTCGAGTTCATGCCACGCACTTACTGCGAACGCCTGAAGGTTGCCCGCCCCGACCTCGGCCTGCCCTTCGACCACATCCCCGACATCACGATCCTGATCGAAGCCGCCACCACGGTCCCGGGTGAAGCCACGCCGAATGAAAGTGGTGAGATCCCCTTCGTCACCTCCTTTGAAACCGTCCTCGCGCAAATGATCGAGGCAGACCTCGTCACCGACGCCATCGTTGCCCGCAGCGAACAGCAGCGCCGGGCGATGTGGGAGCGGCGCGAGGCGGCGGCGGAAATCGGTGTCGGTCTTCACCCCGAGATCGACACCGACGTCTGCCTGCCGCTCGACAAGGTCGAGCGCTTCCTTGCTCAAGCCATAGCCCGACTGGAAGCTCTTGATCCGGGCGCGAAAACGATCACCGTCGCGCATCTCGGCGACGGCAATCTTCACTTCACCGCCTATCCGACCCATGACGACAAAGACCTGACTGACAAGGTCCTGGAAGCCATCGAGGACGTTGTCGCGGACCTCGGCGGAAGCTTCTCGGCGGAACATGGGGTGGGGCTGTCGAAGCTTTCGTCGATGGCCCGCCGCAAGGACCCCGTGGCGCTGGACGTGATGCGGACGCTGAAGCAGGCGCTCGACCCGCAGAACCTCATCAACCCCGGCAAGGTTATTCCAGGCTGACACGCCGGAATTCCTGGCCGAGGTTTCCAGAACCTGCCGTCCCGCCTTGCGACCTCCCGACCGACGGGATAGCCAAGGCCCATGTCCGCCATCCGCATTTGCATGACTGACCCGGCCCTGCGCGCTGCGGGCCTTGTCATGGCCCTGCAAGGCGCGGTGGTCTGCTCCTTCGGCCCCTACTTCTCCACCCTTGCCGTCAACAGCTACGGCTTCGGCGACCGCGGCTACGCGATACTCCTCGCGCTCTCTTCCATCGTTTCGGTGTCCGCCTCGGTCATCGGCGGCATCCGGGCCGACCAGACCGCGAACCGCCGAAAGGTCACGCTGACTGCCGTCCTCTCGCTGATCCTCGGCGCCGGCCTCATGACTGCAACCCCTGGCCCCTGGATCTTTGCGCTCGCCGCAGCCTTCCTGATTCCGATCAGCAGCATCAGCTTCGGCCAGGTCTTCGCGCTCGCCCGCCTCGCCGCCACGAGCTATCCGCCCGACCAGCGCGACGGCATCATGGCGGTGATCCGCGCTCTCTTCGCTGCGCCCTTCATCGTCGTCCTTCCCCTCTGGTCCGTGGCCTTCGCTGCGGGAGCCTCGGTCACCATGATCTTTCCCGTCGCCCTTGTCCTCTCTGCCGCCATGCTGGCCGCCGTTCTCCACCTCTGGCCCGCCGACGGCAGCACGCCATGGGACGACCGCCCCTCGGGCCTTTCGTTCCGCGCCGCCCTGGCCGAGATGGGCCGCCTTTCCATCGCCGCCCGCGTCGTGGCGCTTGGTGCCGTCACCGGGGCCTCCACTATCTACATGGCGATCATCTCTCTCGTCATGGTCGCCGAGGTCGCGCGCAGCACAGCCGACGTCGCCCTTTACGTCGGCCTCGTTGCGGGGCTGGAGGTGCCTTTCATGCTCGTCCTTCCCAGCCTCACCCGAGGCATCCCGCGCACCCGCCTGATCCTAATCGGGGCGGGCCTCTACGGCATCCATGTCGCTTTCCTGCCGTTCCTTGCCGGGTCTGCCTTGGTCTGGCTTCTGGTGATCCCCGCCGCCATCGGCGGCGCGGTGACCCTGACCGTCCCCATCGCGTACCTTCAGGACCTCATGGCTGACCGGCCCGGAGCAGGGGCCTCGCTCATGGCCGTTCAGCGGTTGGCGGGGGACGTGATCGCGGCCACCTGCTTTGCCATCGGCACCGCGCTCGCCGGATATGGCACCGTGGCTCTTCTGGGCGTCGCTGCTTCGCTGATCGGGGCCGCTGCACTCTGGGCCGCCGACCGCCGCTAGGTTTTCTGCGCAGCATTGGCGCAGAAATGCCGCAAGAATGCTGCGCAGAAATCAATAAAATTCAGAGGCTTGCTGACATCACTCCGCCGCCTTTGTCCGCAGTTCCAGCTGCAGGATTGCGGGTCCCGGTCCAGCCGCGTCCGCCTCATCTGTCAGGGCTATCGCCCCGCGCGTCGTCTCGCCGAACCCGGCCTCGGCCAGCGCGTCGCCAAAGGCCGTGCCGCCCACCGCCCGCGCCGTATCCAGCGCATCCTGCGCCAGATAGCTCAGGTCCTCGACCGGGCTCTGCGGGCGGGCAGGGGTGACCACAACCAGCATCCGCTCCTGTCCCAGCACATCCGCGCTGATCTTGAACAGCCCCTTCTTCAATTCGTCCCCCGGCTGCAACCGGCCCGAAAACCAATGGCTGATTGACCAGTCCGCCCCGATATAAAGGACGTTCACGTCCACCGGCCCGTCGCCAGTGTTCCGCGCCAGTACATGCACCTCGTCATCCGGCAGCAAAGTCGGCACTGGCACGAAAGGAAGGGCGCGCAGCGTGCGGTCCTCCGGCGTGCGGGTCAAAAGCTCCACCTCCACGTCCGGGTTCGACGCCCCCACCGCCCCCGCCAGCTTCATCAAGTTCTGCGCCCGCGCCATGGTGACCAACGTGTCGGCCAGCACTGCCGCCAGTTCCGCCCCGTCCTTGTCGGCGGTCGAGACCGAGGGCGTCGCCCCCAGATCCTCAGCCAACCCGGTCGAGGGCAGCACCCAGATCGCATCCGGCTGCGGGCTGTCCGGCAGCGCCGCGAGGCGCAGGTCTGCCTCCTGATCCGGGGCCACGAACCTCAACCGAGGCCCCGCCGCTTCCTGCAACGCGCCAACCGCCGCCAGCAACGCCGCCGCAGGGGCCGTGCCCTCGGGCGGCAATGCGACAGTCAAGGTGAAGTCCAGCGTCTGATCCAGCTTGCGCAGCGTAACGCCCTTCGGCAGCTCGCCGGGAAGGACCGTCCCGTCCCTCTCAACCGCCTGACCCACAGACGAAAACGTCTCCACCGACGTCAACTTCACATACCCCAGCGCTGCCTCAGTCGCATCCGCCGCACTGCCCATCACCGCCAGCACCGCACCTTCCGACAGCCCATGCAGCGTCCCCGCCGGGATCACCAGCCCGGCCTCCGTCACGTCGGCCCGCCACTGTGAGACCCTCGCCCCGGCCTCACCGCCAAATACAATCTGGTCCAGGTCGCCCTCGAACAAGGGCGTCGATTTCGCCAGGTTCTTCACCGCATAGCGCCGCAGCACCTCTTGTCCGATCTGCCCGTAGGTCGCATTCGGGTACTCGGACAGCGTCTCCATCAGCGTCCAGGTGAACACGCCCTGCGGCTTCCGGCCCGGCTGCCCTTTAGGCAGGTTCTTCTCAGGCGTCACCTCGTTGCTTTGCGCGGCGAAGAACGCGACGAGCGATCCCCGTCCCGCATCACCGCCCGGCATCGCATCGAACGGTGCCTCGCTTTGCCGGGGGTCGCCGACCGACCGAACGACCTCGTCCACCGATGAAATGTCGATCCCCAGCGCCTCGGGGGGCAGTTGCCGGGTGCGCACCTCGTCGTCCGCCAAGTCAGCCGCCCGGGTCACGGTGCCAGAATTGCAGCTGTCGAACACCACCCAGATATCTGCGCCCTTGTCGAGAATCCGGTCGACCAGAGTTCCGATCTCATCGTCGACCAAGGCGTTCTCGACTGTCCCCGACGTCCGCGTCCACGGCCCGATGTCCACGGGCAGGAACAGCTCGTCCAGCCCGTCAAGTTCCGTCGAAGGGTCCAGCGCCGGAGCCTGCGTCCCGTGGCCCGAGAAGTGCAGATAGACAAAATCCCCCGGCTGCACCTCTGCGGTAAGCGCCGCAAAGGAGCCCCGGATCGCCGCAAGCGTCGGCGCTGTCGACCCCGGCACGCCGTCCGAAAGCACGGTGACATTTTCCGCCGCGAACGGCACTGGTGCCTCGGTCGTCAGATACTCCGCCACCAGCTGCACGTCGTTCGCCGGGCCCTTCAGCCACCAGCGTTCCTCCAGGCTTGGATACTGATTGGCCCCGATCAGCAGGGCATAGTTCTCGCGTGCAGAGGCGGGCAGGGCGGTCAGGCACAGGGCAGATATGAAAAGCGCTTTCATCAGTTTGTCATCAATGCATAGTCGGCCGCCGAAGGCCCCTTGTTGTCCACCTTCAGCGTAAAGCTTCCCGGTGTCGCCGGGGTCCAGCCGCAATAAGCGATGTGACTGATGTCGGTGTCCGAACACACCAGCCGCCCCCTGTCGTCATAGATCGCAAGATTGAGGTTCGTCGCCGCCTTCGCCTCGACGTAAACCTCCGCATACTCCCCGCCAAGGAATTCGATCGGTGGGTAGGTATCGCCCTTCCCGTTTCCCAGCGACCCGATGTTGTAGACCGGCCCCGAAGCTACTCCTTTGGTCGTCTCGGCCTTGGCGTCCTCGATCAAACCCAGCATCGCCTCATCGCCCGCCGCCAGCGCCGCAGCCGAGGCCAGCATCTCCTCCCACCCCAGCGGAGACCCGGCACCTGCCATCCCGTCAACTGCCACCCGATCCCCCGCCACCGGAGCCAGCGACTTTCGCAGCTTCGCCGCCGACAGGATCAGGACTGCGTCGCCCGCTTTCATCCCCGCCGCATACAGACGCGCCGACAACTCGGCCACCTTCACTGGCGACGGTCCCTCGGCCAGGGCGGGCAGGGCTACGGTCACAAGGCAAACGGCAAGGAAACGGCGCATGGGAATACTCGTCTGGCTTTTGTTGCCCTGAACATGCGGCCCCGCTTCCCGCCTGTAAATGCTGGAATTCCGGATGACAGGTTTTGTCACGTGCCCCGCATCACCCGCCCCGGTAGCAACACCGCATAGAGGTAGAACAAGGGTTTCCACAATGCAGGCGAAGACGGAAAAGCGGCAGAGACCGCTCCACTACAT
>WOUW01000084.1:2030-3388 GCA_009773055.1 Paracoccaceae bacterium | reverse complement strand
TCCAGCGTGATCGACACTCGCCATGCCAGGACGCGCCGGGTGAACCAGTCCAGCACGGCGGCGAGGTAGATGAACCCCCGGGCCATGGGGATGTAGGTGATGTCCATCGCCCAGACCTGGTTGGGCCGCGTGATCGGCAGGCCTCGAGGCAGATACGGGTAGGTCTTGTGCCCCGGCGCTGGCTTCGAGGTGTTCGGCTTGCGATAGAGCGCCTCGATGCCCATGCGCTTCATCAGCGTGGCAACATGCAGCCGCACGACCTTGAACCCTTCCTGGACCAGCAGACCCTGCAGCATCCGGCTGCCCGCGAACGGGAATTCCATATGCAGCTTGTCGATCCGGTGCATCAGCTTCAGATCGGCCTCCGACACCGGGCGGGGCTTGTAGTAGATGCTCCCCCGGCTGATCCCCAGCACGACGGCCTGGCGGCTGATGCTCAGCTTGGCGGTGGGATCGATCATTTTCTTGCGCTCGGCAGCAGACCCGCCTTGCCGAGCGCGCCGGACAAAAAATCATTCTCCAGCGTCAGCTCTCCGATCTTCGCATGCAGGGTCTTCACATCGATGATCGGCTCCGGCTCGGCTTTCGGGGCTCCACCGAACACCCCGGTCGCCCCCTCAAGCAGCTGGTCTCGCCACTGCTTGATCTGGTTCGGATGAACGTCGAACTCCTGCGCCAGCTCGATCATGGTCTTCTCGCCCTTGATCGCGGCTACCGCCACTTTCGCCTTGAAAGCCGGGCTGTGGTTCCGGCGCGGTCGTCTTGCCATGGTCTTCTCCTCGCTCGCAGCATCATGCTGCTGTTACGCGGAAAATCCACTTATCCCGGCTGTTCAGATTCCCGCAGCCGCCTCTGTGCGAGGGGGCACGGGATCTCCCGTCAGACGTGATGCCGCCTGCTAGGTAGTATCGCGACAGGCCGCATGGTGCCCTGCGAAAGGATTGCCTTCCGTCATGCGCGACTGGCCTTTTCCCTTGCCGCCACGACGCTGATCACCACCCAGATCGCCAGGCGCAGCGCCATCGCACCCATTGTCCGCGCCTCGTATGCAGTCCCGCGCCAGACCTCCAAGAGAAACACCGCAAAGATCGCTCCGGTCGCGACGGTGATGGCGATGGCAAGGCCGGGTGCCCAGCCAGTCCTATACCAAAGCCCTAGACCCGCGATGATGTAGGCAAACCCTGCTAGGAAGTTGAACCACAGAACGAACGGGACGACGGCCCCCATGTCGGTGCCACCAAAAAGGGCGCGGCCTCCAGAAACGATGGTCAGGAGACCGAAAACGATTGCGACAACGGCGACGGCCGTCAGGGGCTTTCTGCGGGCGGGCATGGCCTTCTCCTTGGTTCAGGTGTCCA
>WOUW01000084.1:0-1947 GCA_009773055.1 Paracoccaceae bacterium | reverse complement strand
TCATCGGCCAGGATGATCCGGGGGCGGTTCGCCAGCGCGCGGGCAATGGCGACGCGTTGCGCTTCGCCCCCGGAAAGCAGGGCCGGCTTCACCTTGGCCCGATGCCCGACTTCAAGGTAATCAAGCAGTTCGCGTGCCCGTTCGCGGCCTCTTTCGGCAGGCCAGCCCGCAAGATCCAGCACGACCGAGACGTTCTCTTCGGCGGTCAGAAAGGGCAACAGGTTGTGCGCCTGAAAGATAAAGCCGATCTTGTCCAGGCGCAGCCGTCGCAGATCGCTGCGGAGCCATTTGCCGTCGAACACCGCATCGCCATCCAGTTCGACCCGGCCCGCGGTCGGGGCAAGAATGCAGCCGATCACGTTCAGCAGCGTCGTCTTGCCCGAACCGGACGGGCCCAGCAGCGCGATGACTTCGCCGACATGCACCCGCAGATCCACGGATCGTAAGGCATCGACACGGGTTTCGCCTTCGCCATAATGCTTGGCGACGCCCCGCACATCGACCAGAATGTCGCCCGGCGCCATGGGTCAGCCCCCGAGTGCTGTGGCAGGGTCAACCTTCAGCGCCGCGCGGACGCCAAGACCCGAGGCAACAAGGCAGACCATCAGGATGATGCCGGTCAGCACGAGCGCGTTGAACGGCTCAAGCACTACGCGTCGGGGAAAGCTGTCCTTGACCAGAAGGATCAGGGCCAGCCCGATCGCAAGGCCAGCGATGCCAAGGATCAGCGCCTGTTGCACGATCAGGCCCACGATGGTTCGATCCGGGGCGCCGATCAGCTTCAGGGTAGCGATCTGCTTCAGCTTCTCCATGGTCATGGTGTAGATGATGAGTGCGATCACCACGGCGCTGACAGACAGCAGGATCCCGAGGAACAGCCCGATCTGGCGCCGCGCCCGGTCCACCACCGAGGCAAGCAGAAGCTGCTCCTGCTCACTTTGGCTGAGGGCGGAGAGGTGTTTCCATTGCCGAACCGTCGCGGTCAAAAGCGCCACATCGGCACCGGGCTGCAGCCGGGCAACGACGGCGGCCACCGTCGGTGGGCGCAGGCCGCCATCGCCCCGGGCCGCCTGCACCCGGGCAGCGGCCGGGTCCATCGCCGTCTGCAACGTCAAGGCATCTGCCAAAGACACATAGACCGCCGGATCGCCGCCTGAGTTCATCGCATCCTCGACCAATCCCACGACGGTAAAGCGGTCGCGGCCCAGACGGATGGTCTCTCCGGGCACCAGACCGGTCTTGCGGTCTGCCAGCAGTTCAAAGTGGCTTCTGCCCAGCCCCCGCCCTTCGGTAATGCGCTGCGGCCCGCCGGGACGACCAGGTTCAAAGCCGATGACATAGAGCCGCAAGGTCCTGCCGGCATGGCTGGCCTCGATCGTTTGGTAAGTGATGGCCCCGGCCTCGGCCACTCCGGGCATGCGGGCCACGGCGTCCCGGGTCGTGGCCGGGATGCTTGACGCTTCGGCAAAGGGGCCTTGTGTGCCAGCCTCGACCACCCAGACATCAGCGGCAGGGGCCTTCACGACGGCCAGGGCATCGGCGACAAGGCCGTTGTAGATGCCGATCATCGCCAGCACGACCGTCATTAGAAGCCCAAGTCCCAAACAGGTCAGGACAAAGCGGAAGAGGCCGTGGCGGATATCCTTGATGGCAAGGTTCATGGCGCAGCTCCGATGCGGGCAAGCCGACCTTCATCCACGCCTTGCAGCGGGACGGCCACGACCTGCGCAGCATCGGGCAACCCGCCCGTCACTTCCACGCGGCCCCGGTCGTCACGCGCGCCGAATGTCAGGTCGGCGCGCGAAAGCCTACCGTCCTGGACGATCCAGACCGTGCCGCGATACCCGTCGAAGCCCATAATCGCCACTTCAGGCACCATCAGGGCCGTGGCGCGTGTGGCAGTCAGGATGCGCACCTCGGCCTGTTCGCCCAGAAACATTTGCGGCG
>WOUW01000083.1:4705-6617 GCA_009773055.1 Paracoccaceae bacterium | reverse complement strand
GCAGGCCATCCAGCGACGTAACTTCTACCAGCTCGCTGCGGAGGTCAGCCACCGCGGCCGCTACTACCACGAATACACCATGGCCGTTGACGTCACGCGGGACAGTCCGACCTGGCAGCCGCCGACTGAAGACGCGGAGGAGATCGTGACCGAGGCGCTGCGTGATCTGGCCCGCTGGCTCTACCGCCAGCTTCAGGCTGAATACGACCACCTGACATCGGACGAGGCCATCGAGGAGGGGATCATCGTCAACGAGTACACCTTCACCGAAGGAGGGCGCCGCTTCGGGTGAGACGGCACGGTTGAATACTGTCAGAAAACCGTGTATGTTTCTGACAAAGGAGCGATCATGGAGCGCATGGCCGAGAGCATTATGAATGTCGCGACGACGTTGCCGGAGGGGGTGCCCTTGGCAGCGAAGGGGCTCTTGCACCTTGGCTCGCGCGCTGCGGTCGATCAGACGCTGTCGCGTCTGGCCGCGCGCGGCGAGTTGATCCGTGCGGGACGCGGCATCTACATGCGCCCGGTCCAGACACGCTTTGGTCCGCGCAGTCCGTCGGCTGAACAGGCGATTGAAGCGCTCGCTGTGCAGCGGGGCGAGACGATCGTGCCGAGCGGTGCTGCCGCGGCAAACGCTTTGGGCCTGACCACGCAGGTGCCGGTCAAGACGGTTTACCTCACCTCGGGACGAAGCCGTGTGCTGAACCTTGGCCGGCAGGCAGTCGAACTGCGTCATGCGCCGCGCTGGCAGTTGGCGCTTGGGAACAAGACCTCGGGCCAGGCCGTCCGCGCTCTGGCATGGCTTGGACCGGATGAGGCTCCCAAGGCCCTGCAAATCCTGCGATCCAAGCTCACGGAGGCGGCAAAGACAGAACTCGTGTCTGCTGCGCCGCAGTTCCCGACTTGGCTGGCACGATTGGTTGGGGAGATGGTCCATGGCTGAGGCATTCCTGCGCCATAGCGCCGCAGACCATCGGGATGCTCTTTGCGTCGCAGCCGATCGGCTTGATCGGGCATCTGCGACCGTTCAACCTGCTCGCGCGATCGCTGCAGCCAGAATTTCCTTCGTCACCTTCTGTGCCCGGCCTTGAAGAATCAGAAAATCCTCTGACACCAGCAGCTTGCTCGTGACGGCATCAACCAGCGCAGGGTTCATTTTCTCGGTCACGGCGAGTGCTTCTCGGCAGGCAACAGGAAATCTGGAGCAAGCCTCGACGACATAGTTGGCCCCAACAGATTCGACGACGGCCGCAATATCGAACATGTCCCGGGGCTGGAGGTGTGAACCGCGGAAGACCACCTTCTTGGCCAGGATTTCGGCTGGCGTCTCGAGTTTAACGCGTCGCCCGCGGATTTCGGAAACGACATAGGGTTCTTCGGTGACTGGGTCGCAGCAGATGAAGTCGATCTCGCCGACGCCGTTGAACACGATCTTCAGGGCGCGTGTCCCATCGGTTTCATAGTCGCTCGGTGCGAGCGCCAGATCGTATCCCTGCGTCTCAGGGTTCAAATACGGGAGGTACTGGGCATCGTCGATGAAGAGGTCGATGTCGTGGCTTTCGCGGTGCTTGATCTGGAGCATGAGAGCCGTTCCGCCCCCAAAGCTCCAGTTCGACATTCCGATACCGTGACCGTTGGCTTGGTCAACGATCGCCATAGCCACGTCAAAAAGCTCCGGCCAGCGGCTTGGCTGAGGGACGTTCATTCAGATCGCGAGCGGGAGCTTGTATCCGGCGAGCTCGGAGAATTTCTTTGCGACCACGGTGACCGCGTCCTTGCTGACACCCATCTCGTCGATAAACGACTGCTGCAGTTTGGGTGACACTTCAGACAGGAAGGCGAACACGCTGCAATCGCAGGACTCGGCGCTCTTGATGTCGGCAATCTTTTCGGCCAGCTGGGCAGCCGTCAC
>WOUW01000083.1:4086-4663 GCA_009773055.1 Paracoccaceae bacterium | reverse complement strand
CAGCACGCCGTAGGGCGCGCTGACTGTCGACATCACTTTCGCTGCGACCGAGGCCATTGCATCATCTCTGTGAGGTAACTTCTCGCGGAATGTAGTCGATGGGCATCAACAAAGCAATAAAGCCCCGCTTTACCTGGGCTTCCTAGGTCTCACGCGCCACGGTCGCCTACCGGTTGCACGAAATCTTCCGGCACCATGATCCGATAGCGCGGGTGGATCTTGCCGCCTTGAACCAAGGCTCGGTCGCCGCTGCCGAGATCAAATGCCTGCGGGTCGATCCTTTTGCGCCAAGGATGATTGTGACGGTCGGCAAAGACGAAGAACAGGCGCTTGACCTTGATCTTGCGGCACGCCTGGAGGAGGTCGGAAAGCAGTTTCGGGCGCAGGGTTGTCAGGCTCTCGAAAGCCATGTCGAGCGTGTGGAAACTCTCATGGTCGGGCAACTCGTCCATGGCCTCCAGGATCGCGCGCTCCGGCGTCGACATCGTGAGACCCCAGTCCCACGGCTGGCCGGTCGTCATGCCTTCGATCAAGCCCAGTTTCGGGTCGGCAAACAAGGATCGGGGGCGGGTTCTTA
>WOUW01000083.1:2525-4060 GCA_009773055.1 Paracoccaceae bacterium | reverse complement strand
GCATCCATCGGCAGTTTCGCCAGCCAATTGGGGATACTGACCCCATAGACCCAAACTGGAGCGCTTTCGCCGAGGCGCAGATAGTGGGCATGTCCCTGTTCGCCGAGCGCCGTGGTGCCGCCAACATGCAGGTCATGACCCATGATATGCTGCGTGGACAGGATGCAGGTCTTCCAGTCGATGCTGTTCGACGTCGGGGGGGCTGCGGTGCTGGGGAGTGGGCGGCGGAATACGCCTCGGGTGATGCGGTCGAGCCAGCCGCGCTTCACATAGTCACGGAAGCTCTCATAGGCGATGCCTTGGGAGACGAGCCACGCGGCATCGACCAGATACCCGGCGGGCACGGCATCAAGCAGCTTCTTCAGATTCTGTGACCTTACGGCGTCCATGATGCCTAAAGTGACATATTTTTAAAGAGAGCACCATGGATTTCTTTGACGGAAGCGACACTTTAGCGTTTCGGACGCTCCAAAGTCAGAATTTCCAAAGAACTGAGGGTAGCCCTAATTGATGGGAGATTTGAATGCGCGGGGATAAGGGACGGCTATAGGTTTGCGGTGGTTGCCGAAGGTCGCAGCGGTGTACCTCCCGGAGAGCCGCCGCGACCAGACCGTGGTCCTTCGGACAGAAGCTTGACCGAGGCTGATGTCCCTAAGCGCCCCTGCCAACCTATAGGTTGGCAACTACGCTCGGTTTGCCAAGCCACGGTATCGTTCTCAATAGCGATTGCCTTGTCCTACAATAGCTTGCGGGCCCGCAGTGGAGCCCGACAAGACGTGTTCGACTACATCGAGTTCTTCTACAACCCGCAGCGCAAACACGTTAGGAACGGCATGCTGTCACCGATCGCCTTCGAACAGCAGCAGAAACTGAAACTGCAAGGAGTCTAGCAAACTAGGGGCTGTTCACTGACCCTAAGAACCTCGTCCCGTTGTCAAACCCGCTATGGACTGCGCAAGGGAGTCACGGTCCAGCCCGAAGTGGTGATAGAGGTCGCCGATTGTGCCAGTCTGGCCGAAATGCTCGACCCCGTGTGACACTGTCTTGTGCCCGCCGACCGACCCTAGCCAGGCCAAAGTGGCCGGGTGTCCGTCAATGGCCGTGACCAGCAGACAATCTCGTGGCAGGTCCGCCAACAATGTCTCAATGTGGCTGCGTGCCGCCCGGTTACCACGTGCGCGGGCGCGCTGTGCGGCCGTCCAGCCCGCGTTCAGCCGATCGGCCGAGGTAACGGCCAGCACCCCCACATCGCGGCGGTGTTCGCCGATGATGCCCGCTGCCGCAATAGCCTCAGGCGCTACAGCCCCCTGATAGGCGATCACTGACTGGCAATTTGGTCCGGGCTTTCGCAGCCAGTAAGCTCCGTCGATGGCTCCTTGCAAGAAGGCGTTGTCGTGGCGCTTGCCCGGCTGTTCGAGCGGGTTTGTCGTCAACCGCAGATAGACCGACCCGCCTGTTTTGTCGCGCAGCCAGGTGCGTTCGTCCGGGTCGCCATCGCCGTCGCGTTGAAGGTAGTCGAAGGCCCATTCCATGAT
>WOUW01000083.1:0-2489 GCA_009773055.1 Paracoccaceae bacterium | reverse complement strand
CAAAGGCCGGTTCAAACGCCGCCAAACCATCCTGCGACATGCCGGTCAAGGGTGTCCCGATGGACTGATGCGCGCCGCCTTCGGGCGCCAGTGTAACGCCCGACGGGGTGCCGATGATGATGAAGCGGGCATCCTGATAGCAGGCATAATTCAGGGCATCGAGGCCCCGATGCACAAAGGGGTCATAGACTGTGCCGATGGGGAACAGCCGCTTGCCGAATAGGCTGTGTGACAGGCCCGCCGCCCCCAGCAGCAAGAACAGGTTCATCTCGGCGATGCCCAGTTCGATATGCTGTCCCTCGGGCGCAAACTCCCACTTCGCGGTCGAGGGGATGCGGTGCTCAATGAAGGCATCGGCCTGCGGCTGACGCGCAAACAACTTGCGCCGGTTGACCCAGGGGCCGAGGCTGGTGGTTCCCGTTACGTCAGGCGAGGTGGTAACGATCCGCGCGGCCAACGCAGAGGAGCTCTTGGAAAGTTCGTCGAGGATCTTGCCGAAGGCAGCCTGGGTCGAGATCTCGCGGCCAGTATCGACGATGATCTTCGGCACGGCAATGCGGTCGTCGTGATAGCGGCGGCTGCCATTTGCAAAAAACGGCACACGCGAGAGGAAACTGCGCAGGGCGGTCGGGTCTTGGACGGTGGCCATCGGCTCCCACTCCTGGCCCTGCGGCACGCCCATGTGCCTTTGCCATGACGCAAACTGAGTGGGGTTCATCAGCCCGCCGTGGTTGTCCTTGTGGCCGGCAATCGGGGTGCCCCAGCCCTTGATCGTATAGGCGAGAAAGCAGGTCGGCCGGTCGTGGGTGACGGCGTCAAACGCCTCGGCCATGGTCTGCACGCAGTTGCCGCCAAGGTTTTCCATCAGCGCTGCCAATCCTGCGTCGTCGCGCCGGTCGATCAGCGCCGACACATCGCCCTGATCGCCCAGATCCTCCATCAGCCGCTTGCGCCAGACGGCCCCGCCCATAAAGGTCAGCGCGGCGTATTGCTGGTTCGGGCAGCGGTCGATCCAGTCGCGCAGGGCGCTGCCTCCCGGCTCGGCAAAAGCCGCGCGTTGCAGGGCGCCGTATTTGACCCGCACCACATCCCAGCCGAAGGCGTCGAAGATCTGCTCGATCCGCGCAAACAGCCCTTCACGCACGATCCCGTCCAGCGACTGGCGGTTGTAGTCGATGATCCACCAGCAGTTTCTCAGATCGTTCTTCCAGCCCTCTTGCAGCGTCTCATAGACGTTGCCTTCGTCCATCTCGGCATCACCGACCAACGCCACCATGCGGCCCAAAGGCAGATCGCCGCCCCAGTCCTTGGCGGCGATATAGTCCTGCATGATCGACGCAAACGACGTGATCGCGACGCCAAGGCCGACCGATCCGGTAGAGAAATCGACATCATCCACGTCCTTGGTCCGGCTGGGGTAGCTTTGCACCCCACCGAAACCGCGGAAATTCTCCATCTTTTCGCGGGTCTGGTTGGCCATCAGATATTGGATGGCGTGAAAGACCGGCGAGGCATGGGGTTTGACCGCGACCCGGTCTTGTGGCCGCAGCGCGTGGAAATAGAGCGCTGTCAGGATCGACACCATCGAGGCCGACGACGCCTGATGCCCGCCGACCTTGATCCCGTCTACGTTGGGCCGGATGTGATTGGCGTGATGGATCATCCAGTGCGACAACCACAGCAAGCGCTGTTCAATGGTTTTCAGATGGGGAAAATCAGGCATCGGCAACTCCTTTAGGCAAGAATATCGCAGTCCTTGGGCGAGATACTTGCATTTTACCTGTCTTTTCGCACTCCGATTGCTCATATTCGGCGTCAAATTGACAAGGGGCGCTGATTTTCGGCGTATATCATGTGAAACTGGATCAGATCGACCACCGAATTCTGAAAGAGCTGGATCAGATCGACCACCGAATTCTGAAAGAGCTGCAGGCAGATGCGCGCATCTCACATCAGGAACTGAGCGAGCGTGTCGGCCTTTCGCCCTCACCCTGTGCGCGGCGCATCCGTCGGCTAGAGGCCGACGGCTTCATCACCGGCTACAGCGCCGTGGTGGACGAGGTACGCATGGGCTTTGGCTTCAGTGTCTTCGTCTCTGTCAAGCTGGATCAGCAGGTGGACCGCAAACTTGTCGAGTTCGAGCGTGAGGTCAAACTCTGCCCCGAAGTTGTGGAGTGTTGGCTGATGACCGGCAGCTTCGACTATCTACTTCGAATTTCGGTTGCCGACCTGAACGACTTCGAGCACTTTTTGACCGGACGTCTAACGAAGATCGGCGGAGTCGCTTCGATTGAGTCTTCAATACCTATCCGATGGGTAAAGCGGCAATCCGCGCGGATCAGCTGAGCTTAGGACGAGACTCCAGACGCAATCAAGTCCACCAGATGACTGATCAGATCGACCACCGAATTCTGAAAGAGCTGCAGGCAGATGCGCGCATCTCACATCAGGAACTGAGCGAGCGTGTCGGCCTTTCGCCCTCACCCTGT
>WOUW01000046.1:16288-19147 GCA_009773055.1 Paracoccaceae bacterium | reverse complement strand
CGGACCGTGTAGCCGACGCCGCTTGACAGGCTCCATTCCTCGGTCAGCCGGTGGTTCAGACCGGCGTCGACGCTGACCTGTTCGATGCGTTCCGTCGGCGAGTCCCTGAGTTCATAGGACACGTCGAAGAGGATCGTCGAGGTTTCGCTGACGTTCTTTGTCCAGTTCAGGCTGAAGATGGAATTGGTGATCGGCACATCGGCCGCGGTATCATAGTCAACTCTACGTTCGACCAAAACGCCGATGCTGCCGTCAGGAAGGGCGCGGGCCCAGTCCAGGGCGCCGATCAGGTCGGACCCGGAAGCATCCCGATGGGTCACCCCAAGGCGGGCCGAAATCGAATCACGGCCCAATTCCAGTTCGCGACCGATCTCGAACGTTTCGCGCTGGCCTTCTTCGGCGCCGGTCACGACGCTAAGAAGCGCAAAGGCTGTCCCGACCGACATATCGTAGGACAGGCGGAGGCGCGCGTCTGGGCCGCTGGAGCGTTCGATCAGGCCGAATTCTTCAGTGTCCGTGTCGGTATAGCCAAGCTCGAACGCCAGATCCGCGCGTTCACTGATCGCGTAGTCAAGCCCGACAAAATAGGTCGCTTCATCGGTCGTGGTCGTGCCGGCGTCCTGCTCTTCGCGGTGGCGATAGCGCACGCCAACGCGGCCGGTAGCGACCTCGGAAAAGCGCAAGAGCGCAGCAAGGTCACCGCGCCACTCCTTGCTGTCAATGAGGCCTGGGTCGGTCGCATTGGTGTAATCGGTCTGGTCATAGGCAAGACCCACCACAAGACCGACGGTCGAAGTCCGACCAGTTTCCAGCCGCGCTGACAGGGCGAGACTGCTGCGAGTGCCAGTTTCGTCGGCGGCGGCGAGGTCGTCACCGAACGCGTCCACATCGTCGGCGCGATAATCGGCCGACAGGTCAAGCACGGCAGCCGGCACTTCGCGGCGATAGGCGAACGTCAGCGCGGACCGTCCGAACTTGATCTTCCTGCCAGTGTCGTCGTCCAGCGCGATCACGGCTCCGGACAAACCGAACTCCAACCGGTCAAGCGCAGTTTCGGTAATCAGGCCAAAGGACAGGCGCGTCACATTCGCGATCCTGGAGCCCGCAGCGGGGACTGAAAGGCTGTAGTTGCGACTGAGTTCCAGCCGGTTTTCCAAACCGAAGGTCAACAGAACGCCGCCGTCCTGCGCAAGACTGGCGCCGGGCAACAATATGGCACCCAGGGCGCAGACCCTACAAAAGAACTGGCCTCTCCGGCGCATGATCGCTTACTCGAACAGTTTGCGCTGCGGCACAACAATGACGTCGCCTTGAACCAGGCGGGTGGTGCCGCCACCGGAAACGCCACGCTCAATGGCGTCAAGGTCGAGCTTGTAAATCTGTTCGTTGCCGGACTTGTCGACGCGGCGCAGCTGGATGCGTTTCTTCGCGGCGAAGGGCGAAAGCCCACCTGCCTGCGCAATCGCCTGCAGCAGGGTTGTGCCGGGCGAAACCTCGACTTTGCCCGGTGCGTTCGCGGCACCGAGGATGAAGATGTCGATCGTGCGTGGGGCCGCGGGCGCGGAACGTTCAGCCAGGGCGCTGAGGGTCACGAACACGGTCGGAGCGGTGGCAAATCCGGGTGCAAGGCGGCGGGCGAGTTCTTCCTGCACCTGTCCAAGGCTGCGGCCCGCAACGCGAACTGAGCCAGCGACCGGCAAGGTGATCTGACCATCGGGCAGGACGATGGCGCTGCGGTTCAGCGTTGCGTCTTCCAGCACTTCAATCTGCAGGACGTCACCTGCCCGGACGCGGTAATCCTGAGCCGATGCGGAGAGCGCCAGAATTGGCAAAAGGAACAAGGCGGCGGCCAGACGGCGAAGGATGGACATCGAATAATCTCCTCAAGCGCCCGGGAGAGACTGGGCGCAGCTGCAACACGGATACGTTATTTGCCCGTGCAGCAATCGGAAAGAGAAAATGCGCGGCAAGCCCGAGCGAAGCGTCTTTGGCCCGGTCCGCAGGGCGCGATTACGGGCAGAGGTTGCGAATATGCCACATTAGCCCGCGAGGCCGGACAGTCCCAAGCCGCGGACCACAGAATCGGTAACGTCTTGCATCAGGCGCGCGACCTCGGCGTCTGGGGCGACAGCCGGCCTGCCGTCGGCCCGGGTCAGGAGATGGGGCAGACCGACGGTGCTTTGCTGGTAAAGGACGGCATAGTGCGTCAGGGCGACAAGGTAGTTGCCCAGATCGTTGAGGTGGATCACGTCCAGAGTGCCATCTTCGGCCCGGGCAAAAAGGTCGGTGCGGTCGCGGACATTGCCGACGCCGCCTTTCGCCTCGACCGCGCGGACAAAGGCTGCAAGCACGGGACCGGCGGGCAGGAGGAAGATCCGCGTGCCGACGGGAACGTTCTCCAGCGCGGGGCCGAGGACACGCGACAGCCAGTAGCGTTCGTGGTCGAGGTCGATGCGTTCCAGCCAGCCCTCGGGGTCATCCAGCTGATGCCAGGTCTCGTAGAGGTAAAGCCGCACATCTGGCCGGGCTTTCACCGCCTCGGACGCCCAGCGGGCAAGGTAGACCGGGCTTTCGTAATAGCGGATCGAGGCGCGGATCTCGACCATTTCGGTCAGGACGAAGGCATCGTAGTCGCCGCTTTGCACCGCCTCCATCGCCGGGCGAAACCGGGGATGGGCGTTTTCAGCCTCGAACCCGTTGATCGGAGCGTCGCCCCAATGCGCTTGCAGAGTGGTGCCCCAGCCAAGCTGGCTTTCATAGGCGTGACCCTTGGGGGAAAGCTGCGCCAGCATCGCGGGCATGTCGCGATTGACGAGGCTGTGGCCAAGATGGAACACGGTCAAAGGCTGCTGCGGCGCA
>WOUW01000046.1:0-16262 GCA_009773055.1 Paracoccaceae bacterium | reverse complement strand
GACGGCATCAGCCGAGGGTGCGCGCGTCAGGAACCAGTAAAGCCCGCCGCCGCCAAAAGCCGCTGCAAGGCTGCCAAAGATCGTCTTGCGTCGTGTCATTGCCGTCACCGTGCCACCCCTGCAAGTATCAACCCCTCGACCAGGGCCATGCGACCATGAATGATCTGGCCTTGTCGGAACGCCCCGACGCTGTTCCGGAAAATGGCGTCGAATCCGTCATTTGCAAGGGTCACCGCCACGGCATCATAGCCGAACATGGCCCGGGTTGCAGGATCCTGCGCCTTGAAAAGCGCCTCTTTGGCGGCAAAGACCTGCCGGACCCGACGGCCGGTTTGGCCTGGGGGCAGGGCGTGCTGTTCTTCGGGCGAAAGGATGACCGGCCAGAGGTCAGGGGAGAGGGGGGCGTTCTCTTCGACGTCAATGCCCAAGGCCGGGCCGTGGCGAACGACGGCAACGGCGATCCCGGCGGAGTGGGCGATGGACCCAGAGATGCCAGCGGGCCAGATGGGCGCGCGGTCGGGGCCCATGGGCAGACCGGCAGCGGGATGGCCGAGGGCGGCAAGCGCCTGCCGCGCGGCCTGTCTGCCGGCGGCAAACTCGGCAAGCCGGTTCGGGACGGCTCCGGCGATGGCCTTCCGCTCCTCCGGCCAAAGCACCCTGGGTTCGGCCGAAGCAAGATCGCAAGCCGCAACCGCCACGCCCGACGGGAACAACGCGGCGAGTGCCGTTTCGATCCGCGTCAGCCGCGAGGGCTGGGTCATCCCAGCGCCTTCTCCCGCGCTTCGCGCATGGCCCGGCGGCGGGCCATAGCGTCCATCCGGTTATCCGCAGTCTCGGTCGCGGCAGCCTGCGGCGGCTGTGCTGCGGCGGCAGTGGCAGCGGCAGGCTGCAGTTTGGCGATATGGTCGGCGAGGGCCGAGACCACCGGGAAGCGGAAGATGTCGGTGATCGCGATCCGGTCCGAGTTCAGCGCCACCTTCATTTCGCGGTGCGCCTGCACGGCTAGAAGGGAATGCCCGCCAAGCGTGAAGAAGTTGTCGGACCGCCCGACCTGCGGCACCCCGAGGACGCGGGCCCAGACGGCGGCGATGGTCTGTTCCACCCCGCCTTCCAGCGGCACGAAGGCCTTGGCGGCCGTCGCGGGCGCAGCCGATGGCGCGGGGAGCGCCTTGCGGTCGACCTTGCCGTTCGGGGTCAGCGGGAATGCCTCCAGCCGCACGATATGGGCGGGGACCATCACCTCGGGCAGGTGCTGGCCGAGGTCGTGGCGCAGTGCCTGTTCGTCGATGGCACCATCGGCGGTGACATAAGCCACAAGGCGCACGTCGCCCGGATTGTCTTCGCGCGCGATGACGACGGCCTGGCGGATGCCGATAGCGGCTTCCAGCGTGTTCTCGATCTCGCCCAGTTCGATCCTGTGGCCACGGATCTTGACCTGAAAATCGGCACGACCAAGGTAGTCCAGCTTGCCGTCCGGGCGCTTGCGCACCAGGTCGCCCGTCCTATACATCCGGCCGGTCTTTGCGAAAGGGTCGGGGCGGAAGCGTTCGGCGGTCAGGTCAGGGCGCTGGAAATAGCCATGCGTCACGCCCTCGCCACCGATCCAAAGTTCACCCTCGCGGCCATCGGCAACGGGGGCCTGAGTGTCATCAAGGACGTAAAGCGCCGTATTGGCAATGGGTTGGCCGATGTTGACCACGCCCTCTGCGCCGGTCGTGGCCTCAACCGAGGACCAGATCGTTGTCTCGGTCGGGCCATACATGTTCAGGACCGGGGCACCGATCAGTGCCGCTATGTCCCCGGCCAGACGGCCCATCAGCGCCTCGCCGCCGACCAGCATCCGCTTCAGCCGTTTCAGCGCGGCGCGGGCGCCGTCATCCTCGGCCAGCATCCGGGCCATCGACGGGGTGCATTGTAGATGCGTGACGCTGTGGCGGTGGATCAGCCCGGCCATGGTGTCGTCGCCTTCCGCGCCCGAGTTGGTGATGCGCAGGACCTCGGCCACCGGCTTCAGTCCTTCCAGCACGACCGCTGTCGGGATGCCGTAGTCAATCAGGCAGGCGACCTCGTCGATGTCGATGGCTTTCAGTTCCTCGACCCGTTTCACGGCGTCCTCAACCGTGCCGAACAGGCCCGAGTCGTCGAAATAGCGCAGGAAGGCGAAGTCGAGGATCGCCTCAAGCTCGTCCGGGGCAAGGCTGCCGAGGTCGATGTCCATCGGATTGGCCACGCCCTGCGGCTTCTTGAAGGCCGGGAACGCCCAGGCGTATTGCTTGATCAGCGCTGCCGCCGACCGCAGGTAGTTCTTCATCGGCTCACGCGCCACGTTCCGCGCCGTTTCGCGGTCGGCGGCAAGGTAGGTGTGCAGCATCAGCGTGACTTTGAAGCGCTGCGGATCATGCCCCGCGTCTGCCAGAGCTTTGCGGTAAAGTTTAACCTTGTCAGCTACTTCCGTGATGGACTGGCCCAGAAGGTGGGTCAGGACGTTCGCGCCCATTTTGCCGGCCTCGCGCCAGGTCTCTGGGTTGCCAGCGGTCGTGACCCAGGCCTCGACCTCTTTCGAGACCGGGCGGGGTTGGGTCGTCACGGCGAAAGGTGTTCCGTCCTTGCGGGGGAACTCCACCGCCTCGCCGCGCCACAGCCGACGAACCTGGTCCAACGCGTCGAACAGTGCCTGCCGGTTGGCGGGCGGCGTGTTTTCGGGGCGGAGCACGAAGTCATCCGGCTGCCAGCCCGAAGCAAAAGCCATCCCGGCGCGGCCGTTGGTCAGGTTGTCGATGACCGCCCATTCCTCGGCGATCCGGGCGGGGTGGTGCAGGGGGGCCACGATGCTGCCTGCGCGCACGCCGATGTTCTTCGTCACCGCAGCTGCTGCCGCCCCGGTGACGGCGGGGTTCGGGTATGGGCCGCCGAAGGCGTGGAAGTGGCGTTCCGGCGTCCAGACCGCGACAAAGCCGTTCTGGTCGGCGAACTTTGCCCCTTCCAGAAGCAGTTCGTACTTTGACGGCCCGGGCAGGTCGTCGTTGCCCCAGTAGTAGACGCTGAACTCCATCTTGCGGGGGTTGATCGTGCCGCCACCCGAGGGCCGAACGCGCGCGGAATCGTCGGCAAGGACGACGGTGAAGCCCCGGGTCAGGGTCCAGAAAAGTTCGAGGACAGAGATGTCGAAGGACAGCGAGGTGACGGCAAGCCAGGTGCCGGGATCGGTGCCCAGCGTGTCGTCCATGCCGGCGAAGAAGTTCATCACGTTGCGGTGGCCGACGACGACACCCTTCGGCCTGCCCGTCGAACCGGATGTATAGATCACATAGGCCGGATCATCGGCTGTCGGGCCGTTGATGGGCGCAGTCGCCGGAGCCGTGGCAAGGCGCGGATCGGTGTCGAGGACCAGAAGCGCGGGACCTTTCGGCAGGGCTTCGGCTACGGTGCTTTCCGTGACGATGACCGGGCAGCCCGAATCCTCGGCATAAAGGGCAAGGCGGTCGGCGGGGTAGGCCGGGTCCATCGGGACATAGGCCGCCCCGGCAAGCTGGATGCCCAGTGCACCCGCGACCATGTCGGTCGTGCGGCGGCATGCAAGGCCGACCAGCGCACCCCGGGCCACGCCCATACCGCGCAAGGTGTTGGCGATGCGGCCCGCCCGGTCGGCCAACTGGGCGTAGGTCAGCCGCGTTTCGCCCGCGATGACCGCAACGGCGTCGGGGGTGCGGGCGGCCTGGGCAAGGATCGCTCCGGGCAGAGTGATCTGCCGGTCATAGTCGCGCTGAGTTGCGGCCAGGGTTCCGGCATAAATTTGGGTTTCGCTGTCCGAGAGGAGGCTGAGGCTGGAGAGATCAACCTGCGGGTCAGCCGCCATGGCCGTCAGAAGCCGGATCATCCGGGCGGCGATCAGGGCCGCTTCGGCAGCGGGCATGCGGTTGGCATCGTGCCAGAGGGTCGCTGTTCCGACGGCAAGCGTCAGGCTGCTGCCTTCCACGGGGGCCGAGTCTTCGGTCACGGCAAGGCCCGAGGGCAGCAAAGTGGTCAGGCCGGGTTCGCGCAAGGCGAGGTCGGCGGCGATGCCACCGGCCAACCGCGCGGCCGCGAGTGCTTTGCCGGTGCGGGCCTCGGCGTCGGGCAGAGGCCCGGTGGCGTCAAGGCGCACGGGCACCCACGGCAGCAGATAGCCGGGGGCAGGGTCCTGACCCGAAGCGAACGCGATGTCGCCCCCGGTCCGCCCAAGCGCGCGCGTCGCGGAAAGGGCAAGACGTGAGGGCGTGATACCCGGCGCCGTCAGGGGAATTGACCGCCAATCGGGGGTGGCGGGGTTTGCGTTGCCGGGAAGCACCGGATCGGGACGGAGGAGCAGACCGCGCAGGCGTGGTTCGGCCTCGGCGGCAGGGGCGAGGGCGGCATCGAGTTTGCTGGCTTCTGCCGCGTCCGGCGAGGGCAGGGCGACCCCGGCACGGGCGGTGTCGATCGGCAGGCCCTTGAGGCACGTCAGGCGCGACAGGCGGACCGCGCCGTCCGCGCAGGCGACCGTCACGCTGTCGGCATCGCGAGCAAGGACGGTGCCGGGGTTACCCGAACCCGCCACAACCTCGGCCATGCCCACGGCCCAGACCTGGCCTGCGGCCTCGACTTTCGGCACGGCCAAAGGATTGCGGTAGCCGCCGTGGTCCAGCGCCCGGACCCGGCGAGCGACTGCCGCCGCAGTCTGGGTGAAGTCCAGTCGACCTGCGGCCGACGGGCGATCGGCCCGCATCCACACCTTGCGCGCGCCCTGGGACTGCGGCTGGCGCGGGTGGCCTCCAGCCTCCATCGCGGCGATCACTTCGCCGAAGCTGTCGAGTGCGGCGCTGAAGCAGCGGGCGTTCAGGGTAAAGGCAGTGTCGTCGGCTTCGATGTCAAAGCTGCGGGTGGCCAGAACCTCGCCCTCGTCGATGCTGCCGGTCATCAGATGCCAGGTGACGGCGTGGGTCGTCTCGCCGTTCAGAAGCGCCCAGACCGGGGCATTCAGGCCCGCATAGCCGGGCAACGGGCCGTCATGGAAGTTGACACCCCCCTGCCGCGCCAGCCGCAAGACGGGGTCTGGCACGACCGACAGGTTCGCAACGGACAGGACCCAATCGACCGCCAGAGCGGTCGTGCGGTCCACAAGACCCGCGCCGGGAGCGATGACCGGCAAACCAGCTGCCGAGGCCCAGGCCGCGACCCTTGGCTCACGCGTGACCACGGCTGCAAGGGTATGCCCCCGCTCCAGCCAGCGCTTGCCGCATTCGACCGTCAGGCTTTCGTTGCCGATCAGCAGGGCAGTCAGGGTCATTTGGTCTCTCCGGTTACTCAGCGGCAAGTCTGTGGTCAGGTTGGCGGAAATCGCCAGCCTCGGCCGCCTGGATCGCGAGGCGTGGCGCGAAGGGGGTCCAGAGATTGTCGTGGAAGACATATTCCCGCGCTGCACTGACCCAGTTGCCGCCGGTGACCTTCCAGTGCCGGTCAAGCGGCGGGCGGTAGAGCACGACCTTGCCGTCCACCCAGGGTTTCAGCTGGTAAACCCCGATCGCATTGCGGAAGGCCGCCTCGATCGAGGCATTGTTGAACGATGGGACGGTGGGGTCGGGCTCGTTCGCTGCCTTGGCGCGGCGCGAACGTTCCCATTCCCAGCGCCTGCGGGCCCAATCGGCCAGAAATTGCGGGCCACCGGCGCGAATTTCGGCCAACTTGATCAGGGCCTTGTCGGGCTTCGACAGGAACGGGCGCACCGGCAGAGGCGTGTCCAGTAGCACCATCAGCGCCACCTCCTCGCCTTCCGCGCGCAGCATCTGCCCGATCTCCCAAGCGGTCAGTCCGCCGCCTGAGAAGCCCCCCAGAAGGTAGGGGCCTTTTGGTTGCACCTGCCGGATTTCCGCAAGGCACGAAGCTGCGGCCTCTTCGATGGTCATGTGCGGGGCGGCGTCGCCGAAAAGCCCCTTGGCCTGCAGCCCGTAGAAGGGTCGGTCGGTGCCAAGAAGGCCTGCCAAGTGCCGCAGGTTCATCACGTTGCCGAACATGCCGGCGACGAGGAAGAACGGGGTCTTCGGCCCGCCCTCGCCCCGGTGCATCGCGACGAGGTGGGTGAACTTCGGCCCCGCCGGATCGGCCAGCGCTGCCGGAGCGGCGGCGGCCTCTTCCTCGGGGCCGATGCGTTCAGCGATGAGGGCCGCACAACGGGCGATGGTCGGGGCCTCGAAGAGGACCGAGATCGGGAAGTCGACCTTCCACTGTCGCCGGATCATAGCAAACAGGCGGACGGCAATCAGCGAGTGGCCACCCAGGGTGAAGAAGTCATCCTCGACCCCCACTTCGGCGACGCCCAGAAGTTCGGACCAGAAGCCCGCCAGCGTGCGTTCCAAGGTATTCCGCGGCGCGACATAGGCGTTTTCGAGTTCGGGCCGGGCAAAGCCGGGGCCTTCGGTTTCGGTGACCACTGGCGCTGCACTTTGCTTGACCAGCGCTTCGAGGTCGAGCGAGGAGACCAGCACCTGCGCGCCATCCGCGGCGAGCGCACGAAGGAAGGCCTCGGCCCCTTCGGCGGGACGAATCCCGCCGGCAAGGGCCTGCGCCAGACGCTGTTCGGCGGGCGACTGACCGCGTTCGGCATCGTCGCGTACCACTTCGCGCGGGTTCGGCGGGGCGGGGCGGGCGAGGGCCTCTTCGAACGCCACCTTGCGGAAGGTGATGCCTTCGACCTCGACCAGCACGCGGCCAGAGGGGTCGGTCAGGGAGACGTCGAAACTCGCGACGTCGTCGCCCGGCGTGCCGGACAGGCGCACCCAACTGCGGATTTCTGCAGGAAGTGCCGCATGGACGCGGACGGCGGTGGTCATGACCGGGGCCCAGACAAAGCCCTCAGCCACCTTGGGCAGAAGTGCGATGCCCCAGCCGGTGCCGATGTCGTAAATCGCGGGGTGCAGCGCGCACGTGGCGGTATCGGCTACGGCCTGCGGTGGTAGGGTCAGCGTCGCGAGCCCCTCAGCCGTCCCAAGCGCTATCGCCCGCAGGACTTGCCAGCGGGGACCGAAGGCGATGCGGTCCTCCTGCGCCGCGGGGAGGTTCTCGCCGCCCTGGGCCATGGCCTTGTCAGGGCAACGCGCTGCTATCGCAGTCAGGTCGATGCTGCCCGCCGGGGTGTCCAGTGCGGTCACGCCCATCTCGGCGGTCAGCGCCCAGCCTTGCGGTTCAAGCGCGCGGGCCTGCAGGCGCTGCTTGCCATCGCGGGTCCGTGTCAGCGAAACCCGCAGATCACGCGGCAGGTCGGCCTCAAGTCGCAAGGGGCGGAACACGGTCAGGTCGGTCAGCTGAAAGGCGGGTTTGCCACCTGCCGCAGCCAACGCTTCAGCCGCGATCTCGGGCCAGGCGGCACCCGGCAGGACGGCCGTTCCGTCCAGAAGCCGGTGATCGTCCATGACCCAATGCCGGTTGGTCAGGGTAGCGTGAAAACGGGTTTCATCCTCGCCCTTCTGCATCCGCTCCAGCACCAGCTGGCCGGGCAGCGGCGCGCCTGCGTCCTTGCCCTGACGGCGGGCGTCGGCGTCAGCGGCCATGCCGATCCCCGACCATATGCCCCAGTTGATTGCGGTGACCTTGGTCATTCCGCCCGAACGATGTCTGGCAAAAGCGTTGAGGTATTCGTTGGCGGCAACATAGTCCGCCTGGCCTGCAGGAGTGATCACGGTCGAGGTCGACGAGAAGAGCACGATCCGGTCTACGCTGCCGTCGGGCAGGAGCGTATCGAGAAGCTTTGTCCCGTGCACCTTTGGCGACAGGACCGCATCCGCGCTGCCGGGGTCTTTGCCAAGAAGCGGAGCGTCGTCCACCGTCCCCGCCGCATGGACCACGCCGTAGATCGGTCCGAACTCGGCCTTCACCCGGTCGAAGGCGGCGCGCATCTCCTCGGGGTTACAGACGTCGGCGGCCAGGGCCATCACCCGGCCCAGTCGTTCCAGCCTTTGCAGGACGCCTGCGCGGACCGAACCCGGCTCCGGCACATGCCGCCCGATCAAGGCGATTTTCGCGTGGCGATCCCGCATCAGGCGTTCGGCCACCGTGACGCCGATCCCGCCGAAACCGCCGGTTATCACCCAGACCGAGCCTTCGGGAACCTCGGCCTGTTCGGGCATTTGCGCGGGGACGAGGCGCGTTTCAAGCCGTCTGCTGCCACGGATCGCGGCAACAGTATTGGCTGGGGTTGCCAGCATCTCTTCCAGCACCGCCGTAACGGTGTCTGCCGGGATCGCGGCCTTGCGGTTGTCGGGCAGGGCCACGTCCAGGAGGCTGGCCGTCAGGCCGGGAAGTTCGCGCGGCATCACCCGGACCGGGCCAGCGACAGCGGCCTTTTCGGGGTAGGGCAGGGCTTCGGTCCGCACCTGAGCGGCGCCAGAGGTCACCACCGTCATATGTGGCAAGGGCTTCAGCCCGATTTCGCCCATCGCTTGCCCAAGGAAGAACAGGCTCCAGAACCCCTGTTCCAGATTGCGCTGGAAGAACGACGAGCCGGGGCGGAACTTGTCTTCGACCGTCACCAGCCAGAAATGCGCGATGCGCGCCGGGGTGAGGTCGCGCAGGGCGAGGTCAGCAAGGAGTGCGTCGTAGCCTTCACGGCCATGTTCTGGGGCGAGCGTATAGGTGTCGTCCGAGGTCCGCGCGAAGGCGTCACCGGCATGGACCGTCACCACGCGGTGCCCTGCAGTTCGCAGGCGCTGCACGGCGGCGCGGGCAAGACCGGCCTCGTCAGCGAAAACGAGCCAGGTGAGCGGAGCGCCCAGTTCGGATTCCACGTCCACCGGGCAATCGGCAGGCATCACGCGCCAGCCGATGCGGTAGCCGAAATCGGTCACGGCCTCATGCCGTTTTGCGGTCACATCGGCCTCGGTCACTACCTGAGCCTTGCCAGGCTCGACGAAGTAGCGCGAGCGCTGGAATGGGTAGGTCGGCAGCGGCACCCGCCGCCGCTTTGCCTCGCCCCAAAGCTGGCTGAAGTCGGGGTTTGCCCCGCAGGCCCAGAGGCGGCCAAGGGTCGCGATGAAATGGCGGTCGTCGCTGACGGTGTCGTCGGGATGCCGCAGACTGGCCGGAACCGGCTGGCCCCCCATCGCGCCGTTGGCTTGCGCGAGCGAGGCCATGGCGCGGCCCGGGCCAACCTCCAGGTAGACCCGGTCGGGTTTCTGGCGCAGCGTTGCCATGCCGTCGGCAAAGCGGACGGTATTGCGCAGATGCGCGACCCAGTAGTCTGGGCTTGTCGCCTCGGCATCGGTCAGGACTTGGCCCGATCGGTTGGAGACGATCGGGATCTGCGGCGCGGACAGCTGCATTCCGGCCAGATGCGCGCGGAAAGCAGCAAGGATGCCTTCCAGCATCTTCGAATGCGCCGCGATGTCGATCGCAATGCGGGTGGTGTCGATGTCGTCAGCTTTCAGCCGTTCGGCAAGGTCCTTGAGCCCGGCGTCCGACCCCGAGACCACCGTAAGCTCTGGTGCGTTGATCGACGCGATGTCGAGATCGCCAAGGTAGGGCTTCAGCGCGGCCTCGGACAGCGGGACGGACAGCATTCCGCCCGCCGGAACAGTGTCGAAGAGCTGCCCGCGCAGGCGGACTAGGCCCACTGCGGCCTCAAGCGTCATCACGCCTGCCACGCAGGCGGCGGCGTTTTCGCCCATGCTGTGACCGATCAGCATGGCGGGCTTCACGCCCCAGCTTTCCCACAACTTCGCCAGCGCCACTTCGACGATCAGTATCAGCGGCAGCTGCTTGGACGGCCGCCGCAATGCTTCGGCCGCCGCAGCCTCTTGCCCTTCGGCAGGCAGCCAAAGCGCGCGGGTCTCGGCCTCGGCATCGCCCAATGCGGCAAGGCCACGGTCCATCCATTCGGCGAAGACCGGTTCGGTTTCATAGAGATCGCGCGCCATGTTTGGGTATTGCGCGCCGCCGCCGGGGAACATGAATACGACATCGGGGGCATCGCCCAGCCGACGCTGGGTGAAGACGCGGCGGGGATCGCCTGCTTCAAGCAGTTTCGCGGCTTCCTCATGATCGCGTGCCACCAGAACGCGACGGTGTTCAAAGCCGCGGCGGCCAACCTTCAGCGTCCAGGCAACGTCTGCCAGAGACTGTTCAGGATGCGCGCGCAGATGGGCGGCGAGACGGGAGGATGCTTCCCCCAGCGCCGACTGGCTCCGGGCGGACAGGGTGATCAACTGGAACGGCCAATCCGACGCTTCGGACGCGGCCAAGGCAGGGGCCTCCTGCACGACCACATGGGCGTTGGTCCCGCCGACGCCGAGGGAATTCACCCCGGCGCGGCGCGGTCCGTTGCGCTTCGGCCAGTCGGTCAGGCGGTCGTTCACCCGAAACGGGCTGCCGTCGAAGTCGATTGCCGGGTTCGGGGCTTCGAAGTTCAGGCTGGGCGGCATCTGCTTGTTGTGCAGGGCCAGTGTCGTCTTGATCAGGCTTGCGACACCCGCAGCGGTATCAAGGTGGCCGATGTTGGTCTTTACGCTGCCGATCCGGGCAAAGCCCTTGGCATCGGTCGTGCGACGGAAGGCCTCGGTCAGGGCCGCAACCTCGATCGGGTCGCCGAGATAGGTCCCGGTTCCGTGGCATTCGATGTAATCGACAGTCTCGGCCGGTGTCCCGGCAACGGCAAGTGCTGTCGCGATGCAGTCTGCCTGGCCTTCGACCGAAGGGGCCAGATACCCTGCCTTGGCTGCCCCGTCGTTGTTGACAGCACTGCCCTTGATCACCGCCCAGATATGGTCGCCATCGGCCAGCGCATCGTCCATTCGGCGCAGCAGCACCGTCCCAGCGCCCGAGCCGAAGACGGTGCCTTGCGCGCGGTGGTCAAAGGCATGGCAGACGCCATCGGGCGACAGAACCTCGCCCTCCTTGTAGATGTAGCCCCGGCCCTGCGGCAGGTCGATTGTCGCACCCCCGGCCAGTGCCATGTCGCATTCGCCGTTGAGAAGCGCCTGAATGGCGTAATGCGTGGCGACCAGCGAGGTCGAGCACGCGGTTTGCAAGCCAAGGCTTGGCCCCTTCAGGTCGAAGACGTGGCTGACGCGTGTCGCCAGGAAGTCCTTGTCGTTGCCGGTATGGCGCAGAAGGAACATCCCCGTGCTTTCGACCAGCGCGGGGTTCGAGCAGAGGTTGAAGTAGAAATAGCTGCCCATGCCACAGCCGGCAAAGACGCCGATGCGGCCCTTGAAGCCTTCCGGCGTGTGCCCGGCGTTCTCGAGCGCCTCCCATGCCACTTCCAGGAACTGGCGGTGCTGAGGGTCAAGGATCGCGGCTTCTTTCGGGGAAAAGCCGAAGAATTCGGCATCAAAGCGGTCGAAGCCTTCCAGAAGCGCTGCTGCGGGCACATAGGCCGGGTTGCGCAAGACCGCCGGGTTTTCCCCCGAGGCGAGGATTTCCTCGTCGGTCAACCGGCGCACGGCCGAACGGCCTTCGCGCAGGTTGTCCCAATACGCGGCGACGTCGGCGGCACCGGGCAGGTGCGCAGCCATCCCCACGATTGCAATGTCCGTTTCTGCCGGAAGGTCCTGCATATCGTCCTTCATGCCACTACCCTCTCGACTTGTCTTTCACGCGGCGCGAACCAAGCGTATGGGCTATCACCCGCAACGGGCGCTCAAGACCACGGTTCCGGACCTTTGCCAAGGCACCAGGACTTCCCAGCCCAAACTCACCTACACTGCAGCTTCCCGAAAACCGGGCACTGACCGGGACCATCAACGATTCGCGCGCTGTCAAAATTTCCTTGAGCTTTCCTACATGAGTCCGTCTAGATACGCACGGATATTGGGTAAGAAAGTGGCCATTTTGGGGGGAATCCGGACCCTACGGCAATGATTTCCCTACTTTGTTGCCGCATCGGCATCAGTAGTCTGGAAGCCGTCGCCTTGCCGTTCAAGTTTGCTTATTACAAGGGAACTAAGCCCCGGAGACCCGGGAAATTGCTTTAAGGTGAGTAGATGACGCGCAGTAGGTCCCGCAAGTTGTTATCCCGCATCCTGTGGTTCGATCCGGATGCCGGAAACGCTGCGGATTCCGCGCCTGTCGCCCCCGAACGCGCCGCTGACACGGTCCCGGACATCCCGACGTATCAGGACTACCGGACAACTCCGACGCCGCCCCCAGTTTATGCCGAATCAGGTCTGGCGGGTCTTGGGCGTCGCAAGAGCCGCGACCCGGGGCTGACGGCGCCAGTGGTCCGCACGCCCGACCTCTACACCGAGCATTTCGGGCTGAATATGCGACCCTTCGCGCTGACGCCGGACCCCGATTTCCTGTATTGGCCGCCCTCGCACCAGCGGGCCTACACGATGCTGGAATACGGTGTACGCGCGCACGCCCCGATCACGCTGATCACCGGTGAGGTCGGAGCGGGCAAGACCACGCTGCTGCTCTATCTTGTGCGGTCGCTTGGGTCAGAGCTTCGGGTCGGGCTGGTGTCAAACCCGCACGGATCCCGCGCAGAACTGTTGCGTTGGGTGCTGCATGCGCTGGAGCAGCCTGCGGAACTGGAGGAAAGCTATGTCGACCTCTTCTCGCGGTTCCAGTCTTTCCTTCTGTCGGAGTATGCGGCGGGCCGCAGCGTGGTCCTGATCTTCGACGAGGCGCAGAACCTTTCTGCCGAGGCCTTGGAAGAGCTGCGGATGTTCATCAACATCAACTCGGGCAAGGACGAGGTGCTTCAGCTTGTCCTGATCGGGCAGCCGGAACTGCGTGCTCTGGTGTCGCGACCGAACATGCGGCAGTTCGCACAGCGGGTGGCAGCAAGCTATCATCTTTCGGCCATGGACCTGAAGACGGTGCGGGGATACATCCCGCATCGGTTGAAGGTGGCCGGCTGTGAAAAGCGAATCTTCACGGGTCCGGCGGTCAGCATGATCTTTGACCTGACGAAAGGCGTGCCGCGTTTGGTAAACCAGCTGTGTGACTTGGCGATGGTCTATGCCTTTACCAAGGGCAAACAGACGGTCACGCCAGCCATCCTTCAGGAAGTTCTGGATGACGGTGTGTTCTTTTCGGCGATTGCCGCAAGCGAGACGAGTGAGAGCCAGTAGATGACGGTGGACTTGCGTTTTTATCTATCCCTGATCCTGCGACGGCTTCCCGTCATCGCAGCGATCATCTTTACGGCGACGACTGCAGGTATCCTGTATGCCGTTTCGCTGCCGCCAGTCTTTCGGGCAGAGGCGCGCCTTCTGATCGAGAATGCGCAGATCCCCGACGAACTGGCCGCTTCGACCGTGCGGTCCACCACCGAGGAAATCCTGCTGGCGATCCAGCAGCGGATCATGACGCGGGACAATCTTCTGGCCTTGGCGGATCGCAACGACCTTTTTGCCGATGCGCCGGGGATGACCAATGAGCAGAAGCTGATCGACATCTCCCGTCGCGTTTCGATCTACATGCCGAACACTCAAGGCAGCACTGGGGTCGTCACGGTGTCCTTCGGCGCCTCCGAGCCCGAGCTGTCGGCCAGCGTGACGAACGAGATCGCCGACCAGATCCTGCAATGGAGCACCGAGCTGCGCACCGGAGCGTCGGCCAGCACGCTCGATTTCTTCGAGCAGGAGGTTGAGCGGCTGACAGACGAACTTGCCCAGCAGAACGCGATGATCCTGGAGTTCGAGCAGAACAACCGCGATGCGCTGCCAGAAAGCCTGGAGTTCCGTCGCACCCGACAGGCTGCCCAGCAGGAACGGCTGCTGCAGGTGGACCGCGAGCTTGCCTCTCTGCGCGACCGGCGCGAGCGTCTGACCGAGCTTTATGACCGCACGGGTCGCCTTGTCACCAATGCCGACGCCCGCACGCCCGAAGAGGAACGCCTGGACAACCTGCGTCAGGAGCTTGCTTCGGCCCTGGTCGTGCTTTCACCGACGAACCCGCGGGTTCGCGCCCTGCAGAACGAAGTCAATGCGCTGGAGGAAGCCGTCAAGGAACAACGCGACGCCGCAGGCGGCGGGAGGTTGACCCCATTCGAAGTGCAGATGCTGGATATCGACGGGCAGATTGCCTATCTCGCCGAGCAGAAAGCCCTTGTCGAAAAGGATCTTGTCAGTCTGGAAACGTCGATCCAGGCGACGCCCGGAAACTCGATCCGGCTGGCCGAACTGCGCAGCAACTACGAGACCCTGCGTGTTCAATATGAACAGGCCGTCACCAGCCTTTCCGAAGCGCGGATGGGCGACCGTATCGAGGCGACCGACCGGGGCCAGCGGATCTCGGTGATCGAGAAGGCAGTCCCGCCGGCGTTTCGGTCCGAGCCGAACCGGAAGCGGATCTCGGTTGCGGCCTTCGGCGCTGGGGTGGTTCTTTCGGGCGCACTTCTGTTCCTGCTAGAGATCATGAACCAGACCATCCGTCGCCCGTCTGAACTGGCAAAGGTGATTGGCGCGCCGCCCTTTGGCACGGTTGGATACCTGGAAGGTGCGATGCCCGAGCGCAAGTTGTCGAACGGCAGTTTCGCACTGCTTGCGGTCTTCTTGATAAACATCCCCGTGCTTGTGCTGGTGATCCATATCTATGTGGTGCCGATCGGAACGCTTCTTGGGATGGCCGCAAACACGACTGAAACGAATGGGGCCGCGCTGCCGGTCCCGGCTCCGACCGAGTAGGATGATATGGAACGGATTCAATCGGCACTCGCGAAGGCCCGGGCCGCGCGCGACCGCAAGATGCAGGGCGCGAAGCCGGGGTCGAAGTCTCAGGTAGAAACCGGCCCTTGGCAGGACCTTGCCGAAGTCACGCTGGACCCAAAGGCGTTGGAGCGAAACCGGGTGATTGCGCATAACCCCGGCCAGAATGCCGCCAGTTTCGACCTGATGCGGACCAACCTCATCCGGGCACTGCGCACCAACGGCTGGAGCCGTGTTGCAATCACCTCGCCGACGCAAGGCTGCGGCAAGTCCACCGTCGCGTTGAACCTGGCACTAAGCCTGGCGCGGATGTCCGATACCCGGGTGCTTCTTGTCGAACTGGACCTGCGCCACCCTACCCAGCTTTCGCTGATGGGGCTACCGCAGGGCCAGGACTTCGCCGCCATGCTGGCCACCGGCAGAGTGGATTACAGCCAGATCCGTCGTGTCGGGCAGAACCTCGCGTTTGCAGTGAACTCGCGCCCGCTGGCCAGCCCGGCTGAATTGTTATCGGCTGCGCGGACGGCCGACATGATCGACGAAATCGAGGCCAAGCTGCGTCCCGATGTCATGCTCTTCGACATGTCGCCGATGCTGGCCAATGACGATGCGATTGCTTTCCTGGACCAGGTGGACTGCGCCCTGATGGTCGCAGCCGCGGATGAAACCACGGTTACCGAGGTTGACCGCTGCGGCAAGGATCTGGCCAAGCGGACCCAGGTCCTGGGCGTTGTGCTGAACAAATGCCGCCACATGGAACAGGAAGAGGGCCGCACCTACCCCGAATAGAGTGTCCGTAAATGACAAAGGGGCCCGAAAGGGGCCCCTCGTCTGACCGTTTGGAGCGGGCGATGAGATTCGAACTCACGACCCTAACCTTGGCAAGGTTATGCTCTACCCCTGAGCTACGCCCGCACTCCGTTCGGTGAGCGGTGATGTATAAAGTAGCGCTGGGCGCTGCAAGAGGGAAAACGACGCACCCTTGTGAAAATTCGCGCTGGGCCCTGCTGAGGGTTCGCACCGCCCGAGCGCTGCAGGACCGCTGCGGGCAAGGTAGGACGAACAGGTCATGGCATCCGCAATCACGCGCTGCAAATGGTGATCGCGCAGGACCGGATGATGGGCAGCACGGCTGGCGCGCTGCTTCAAGACACATATCCTCTGTCGGCCACTGACAGGACGCCCGCCATCGCGGCACGAGCGGGCGCTGTGGGAAGCATCGGTCTGGCCTGACGATCTTTTTGGACGACGTAGGAACCAGGCCCATAGCGGCACAGGTCCGGCAGCGAAAAGCTGTGGAATGTTCGCGGCCAAGGGCATAAGGCCCGTGCGAGGCCATAACAGGAAAAACATATCATGTCCGACACAGACCTGATGACGCGCGCCGGTGCGAGTTGCGAGTTTTGTGGCGCAGGGCAAGGGCTTGCAGCCGTTGATGTGCCTCCGGCCGGTCCGGTCTTGCTGTGCGACATCTGCCGGGGCGAAGAAGATGCGACCGCTGGACACTGGCGGTGTCTTGAAGGCGCGGCATGGTCGGAAGTTCCGGCAGTGCAACTTGCAGTCTGGCGCAAGCTGGGCGGGCTGGACGAGGCTTGGGCAGCA
>WOUW01000045.1 GCA_009773055.1 Paracoccaceae bacterium | reverse complement strand
CGGGGGAGAGGCCGGACGATCCGGCGATGCCCCAGGTCGCGAGGGGGAGGAGGGCCAGGGCGGAGAGGCCGATGGCGACGAGGAGGACATCGGCGGCGGGAAACTCGGTCGCGTCGGACTGGCCTGCGGTCAGGGGGATGAGCTGGTCGAGGATCAGGGTGAGGACCGCCATGTAGAGCAAAGCGGCCCAGAGCCAAGGCCCGCCGAACGCCAGGCCCAATGCGATCAGGGGCAAGGGCAAGAGAGAGGCCACGACGAAAGCGGCAAGGGGCAGGGGAGGATCGGCTTGCGTGGCCATGGGGTCCGGGGTTTCATTGCGCCGAGGGCCGGCAGTGGATGGAGGAAAGCTTGGGCGATTTGATGGCATCCGCAACTGCCATAGTGTCGCTGGCGGCCGCGCTGGCCTATTGGGGACGATTTGCCGCGTCCGACGTCAAGGGGATTGTCGGGGCGGCGGTCAAGACGGCCTCGACCGGGCTGTTGGCTGTGCTGCTGATCACGTTGCCGGGCGGGGCGTGGTTCTGGCTGGTTCCGCTGGGTCTGGCGCTGGGAGCGCTGGGCGATCTGCTTCTGGCGCTGAAAGGTGAGCGGGTCTTTCTGGCGGGGGTGGCGGCGTTCGGGCTGGGGCATCTGGCCTATGCGGGCGGGTTTCTGCTGCGGTCGGCGGAGATCGGGTTCGACGGGGTCGGGATTGCGGAAGCGGTGGTGCTGGCGGGGCTTCTGGGCCTTCTGGTGTCGACCGAGGTCTGGCTCGCGCCGCGCACCGGTGCCTTGCGTGGACCGGTGCGGGGCTATGTGGCGCTGATCGGGGTGATGGGGTTGGCGGCGCTTTTGCTGCCCGTGCATGACGGGCGGGGAGTCTTGCGGCTGGGGGCGACGCTGTTCATCGCTTCAGACCTGATGCTGGCGTTGCAGCTGTTCGTCGTTCGCGATGCGGGGCGGCGGCGGGGCCTCGCGCTGGCGCTGTGGCCGGCCTACTGGGGGGCACAGGCGCTGATCGGCTGGGGAGCGGTCATGTTCTGGCGCGCGGGTCCGGTCTGACGGCCTTCCCATGGGGGGCCAAAGCGACTAGGTGAAGGGAAATCTGGCCGAGAGGGGTGCGCCCATGTCGTTCTTCAAGAAGCTCAAGGAGCGGATGTTCCGGTCTTCCGACAAGATCGGCGAAGGGCTTGAGGCGCTGGTGGCGGACGGGGCCGAGGGGCCGCGCACACCAGAGCGGGAAGTGCCGCCGACCGTTCCGGAAAGTCCCGAGCCTGTCACGCCAGAGATCCCGGAACCCGATCTGCCGGAACTGCCGGAGCCTGCAGCACCGGAGCCGGACCTTCCGATGCCCGAGGATCCGACGCCGATGGACCGGGGCATGACGACAACGATTTCGCGTTCTACCGAGCCCGAGGCTGCCCGACCTGGCATTCTGGGCCGCCTTTTCGGCCGGTCGGAGGAACCCCGCCGGGTGCTCGACGACGCGATGCTGGAAAGCTTGGAGGAGTTGCTGATCCAGGCCGACATGGGCGTGGATACGGCTGTGCGGGTCACCGCGAACATCGCCGAGGGGCGGTTCGGGCGCAAGGTGTCGACATCCGAGCTGCGTACGGCGCTGGCGGCAGAGGTCTCGCGGATCATGGAGCCGGTGGCACGGCCGATGCCCTTGTATCCGCAGAAGCCGCAGGTCGTGCTGGTGGTGGGCGTGAACGGCTCGGGCAAGACGACGACGATCGGCAAGCTCGCCTCGCAGTTCAAGGCGGCGGGCAAGACGGTGGTGATTGCGGCGGGCGACACGTTCCGTGCGGCGGCGGTGGAGCAGTTGCAGATCTGGGGCCAGCGCGCGGGGGTGCCGGTGCTGACGGCTCCCGAGGGGTCGGACCCGGCCTCGCTGGCATTTGACGCGCTGACCAAGGCGCGGGCGGATGGCGCGGACCTTCTGATGATCGACACGGCAGGTCGGTTGCAGAACCGGCAGGACCTGATGGAGGAGCTGGCGAAGATTGTCCGGGTGATCCGCAAGGTCGATCCGACCGCGCCGCATAACACCCTGTTGGTGCTGGACGCGACGACGGGGCAGAACGCGGTGACGCAGGTCGATATCTTCCGCAAGATTGCCGATGTGTCGGGTCTGGTGATGACCAAGCTGGACGGCACGGCCAAAGGCGGCGTGCTGGTGGCACTGGCCGACAAATTCGGCCTGCCAATTCATGCCATCGGCGTGGGTGAACAGATCGACGACCTTGCCCCCTTCGACCCGGAGGAGTTTGCCCGCGCGCTGGTCGGGGCCGAGGGGTGATCAAGGCGGGGCTTTTGGCGCTGGTGCTGGCGGGTCCTGCGGTGGCCGAAGGGCTAGCTGGCCAAGCCCTGTGTGCGGCGGTCTGGGCCAAGGTCGGCGAGGGACTTTCCGGCTTTGGTCGGGTGTCGGCAGCCTCGGTTGGGCAGGACGGCGACTGGTGTGTGGCCGAGGCGCCAGTTCTGGACCTTGAGGGGCAGTATCCGCCCGATTGGCACATGGACAAGCTGCGGTTTCGCGGTTCGGCGCTGGGCGGGATCGTCGATGGCTTGACGCTGCCCGAGGGGCTGGAGGTTGCGGTCGAGGGGCTGCGGCTGGTGATCGAGACTGGAAATCCGCAGATGGACTGGCTGTTTGCCGCGCAGTCACATCCGAACCGGATCGACGCTGCGGCGGCCTTGTCTTGGGAATCGGCGGAAAGGGTCCTGCGGCTGGAAGGGTTGAGCATCGACTTCCCGGGGGAGAACCTGGTGGACCTGTCGGCGCGGGTGATAGGGGTCGATCTGTCTTCGGATGGGGCGATGCCGATGGCGGCGGCCAGCTTTGCGCTGACCGAGGCCGATGTGCGGATCACCACGCATGGGTTGTTCGAATGGTATCTTCTGATGATGCTGGGGCCGTTGGTGCTGCCGCAAGAGGGCGACATGGATGTGGCGGCCGATGCGATCCGGGCGGATCTACTGGCCCTGGTGGGCGAGTTGCCGGACACGAGCTTTGAGGCGGACAGCAAGGCGGCGATAGTGGCGCTGATCGGGGAACTGCCAAACCCCTCGGGCGAGTTGACGGTCGCGCTGCGGTCAGAGGCCGGAATTGGGCCTACGCGGCTGGGGGGCTATGCGGTCACGGGGGTGCCCGCGACGGTGGCGGAGGCCGCGCCGCTGATGGGCGGGGTGACGGTGGATATTGGATGGACCCATGGCGATGCGCCTTAGGCCTGCGCTTGTGCTGGCGGTTGGATTTGCCGGGCCGTTAGGTGCGGACACTGGGCTTGGGTGTCGGCAGCTTGGCGACGTCTTTACGGCCATGACGAGTTATAGCCTGACCCTACCGCCCGCGCCGAATGTCGAAGCGGCCTGCGTGGTCGATGACGCGGTGCTGCAGGCCGAGGGCGGGCCGAAGATCACGGTCAAGCGGCTGGAACTTTCGGGGACCGGAGTGGACGGTATGCCGGACAGCCTGTCGCTGGTCGTCAAAGGCCTGCGGGTAACGCCCGCGCTGCTCGACCGGACGATGGACCCGCGTCTGCGCGACGCGCTGCGGTTGCAGACCGTCGATGTGCGACTGATGCTTCGGCAGGGGACCTTGTTTGAAGGTCTGGAGCTGCGAGGCGGAGTGATCGCGCTGTCGGGCGGGACCGAGGTGCGGATCGAGGCGGATCTGAAAGGGGCCGGGTTCGAGGCCGGAACACTTCTGTCGGCATTGCTGACAGCGCTGGATCTGGAGTGGAAGGCCGACGGACGGCTGCTGCGCCCGGCGATGGAGGCGGTAGGAGAACGGCTGACAGACGGGGCGACAGGCGACGCCGCAGTGGAGGCGGCGCGGCAGGGGCTGCTGGCGGTGATCGCCAACCTGCCCGGGGAGATGCTCACGGGCGACACCGCAAAGGAGCTGGCGGCTTTGGTCGAGGCGCTGCCGCAGGGGCGGGGCCGGATGGCGCTGGGTTTTGACGCCGGGGACGGGATCGGTGCGGCAAGGCTTGCGATTGCGGCCTTGTCGGATGATCCCGTGGGGGAGACTGCGCTGGCAAAGCTTTTTGCCGGAACCGCTCTGTTGGTCGACTGGACGCCCGGGATCGTCCCGTGAGCGACTTCCTGCGGTCGATCGAGGGCACAGCTGCGGGGCACGACATGGCGCTTGCGCTCGCGCTGTTCGCGGCGGTGCTGCATGCGCTGTTCGGGGCGCTGCAGAAGGGGCGGCATGATCCGTGGCTGTCCCGCGCGGCCATCGACGCAAGCTATGGGCTCATCGCCGCACCGTTCGCGCTGTTCGTCGTGCCTTGGCCAGAACCCCGCATGTGGCCGATCTTCGCGGGGGCGGTCGTCATTCACATCGTCTACAAGGTGCTGCAGGCGATGACCTACACGCGGGGGGCCTTTACCGTGGTCTACCCGGTGGTGCGCGGGACGGGGCCGGTCTTCACGGTGATCGGGGCCGGGATCGTCTTTGGCGAGGTCTTTGCCCCCGGTCAATGGGCGGGGCTGGCGCTGCTGGTCGGCGGCATTCTTGGGCTGGCGGCCTGGAACCTGATGCATGTCGCGGTGGACCGGGCCACGATGGTGCCGGCGTTGGGCCTTGCGGCGCTGACCGGCGCGATGGTCGCGGTCTACACGACCTATGACGCCTATGGCATCCGGGCGACGGCGGACCCGTTCACCTTCCTTGCGTGGTTCTTCATGCTGGACGGGATCTTCATCCCTATCGTGACGCAGGCCCGCTGGCGGCAGCTTCCCGTGACCGAAATCACGCCCTTGTTAAAGCGGGGTGTATTGGGGGCGTTCGTCGCCTATTTCAGCTTCGGTTCGATCATGCTGGCGACGCGGTTGGACACGGTGGGACAAGCGGCGGTCCTGCGCGAGACCTCGACCGTGTTTGCCGCCTTGATCGGCTGGCTGGTTCTGGGCGAGAAGGTGGGGCCGGTCCGGGCCGGACTGATGGCAATGATCGCGATTGGCGCGGTGATCATGGAATGGGCGGGATAAGCGATGGCGGAACGGAAGATCAACCCGATTCTCAAGCAGGTGCTGGAGCTGGGACCGACGCTGGTCTTCTTCCTGATCTACATGCGGATCAAGGATCAGACCTACACTTTGGGCGGGACCGAGTATTCTGGCTTCATTGTGGCGGCGTTGGTCCTGGTGCCATTACTGCTGGTTGCAATACTAACGCTATGGTTGTTGACGGGCACGATCAGCCGGATGCAGATCTTTGTCGCGGTGATGGTCGTGGTGTTTGGCGGGCTGACCGCCTGGTTCAACGACGAGCGGTTCTTCAAGATGAAGACGACCATCGTCTACGGGGTCTTCGCGGTGATCCTGGGCCTGGGGTTGATGCGAGGCAAAAGCCTGTTGCAATGGGTCATGGCGGAGGCTTTGCCCATGAAACCAGAAGGTTGGATGATCTTGACCCGCCGACTGGCGCTGATGTTTGCAGCCCTTGCGGTGACAAACGAGGTGATCTGGCGCACGCAGACGACCGAGCTTTGGGTCAAGCTGGAAACCTTCGCGATGCCTGCCGCACTGTTTCTGTTCCTGATGCTGCAGTTCATGGCGCTGCAGCGCTTCATGATCGAAGAGCCGGAGAACGAGCCTTGACCGCCGGCACAGGAATGCCCCGCAACGGGCCGGGTTCTGCCCCAGACCTGCCTTGAACCGTGTCTAAACCAGAAGGTGAGCCTTAGGGAGTTCACCGATGCACCGCACACCGTTCGATCTGGTCCGTCTGTTCCTGAGCCTGTTTCAGGATCTGCCCCCGCTGTCGCGGTCGCTGTACCTGCCGGGCGCGGTGCTGCTGATCGGATATCCGATCCTGGCGGTGGCCTTCGGTTCCGATCATGCCGGACAGGCCTTCACAACGGCCTTCCTTGCAGCGCTGGCCGTGCGGGTCGGGATGGGCTTTGAGGGCATGATGCGCCGGATGCTGACGCGCTATTCGGTGGCACAGGCGACGATCCTTGCACTGGCTTTCGCGGGGCTGCCGCTGCTGGTGCTGGCGGTGGCGGATGATCCGCTGTGGTGCCAGCGCATGCAAAGCATGTTCTATGTGGTGATCGGCGGCGTCTTCCTGCAGGACGTGATGCAAGGCCGCACGTCGACCGCTGCCAGCTTCTGGCCGGATGCCGAAATGCGTGAGCATCTGCCGAACCTGACCCGGATGATGGTCGTCTACAACTTCGGTTTCCTCTTGATGAACGAAACCATGATCCGCGCTTTCGACACGTCCTATTGGCTTCTGTTCTGGGCCGTCCTGCCGGTCATCGGCCACACGGTGCTGCGGGCCATGGTGCTGACTGTCATCAATCTGGACGACAACGGGCATAAAGCCTGATCAGACGGATCCTGAAATTTCCCCCCAAGACCTTCCCCTCAAAGACCTTTCATAAGGGCGCCGCAAGGCGCCCTTCTTTATGGCGCAAGGATGCAACTGGTCTTTTTCACGTCTATGCAGCGCCGCAGCGCGGTGAGAACACCGGCTGGCGCGTTCGAAAGGGGCAAGAAACCAAGTTCCGACAGTCTGCGGGCATAGGTCTTGGAGAGACCGGGGTCGATACCAAGTGCCGCCTCGTAGCCGGCAAAGGCTGCGTCCATCCGCCCCAGTGTCGCATCGATCCGGGCAAGTGTGTCGAACCAGATCGCCTCCATCCGCGCGCCGTCGGGGTTCTGGCGCATCTCGGAGGTCGCGGCATCTGCCTCGGCGGCCTTGCCTTCGGCCAGAAGTGCCCGGGCGTGGACATTCACCGCGGCGAAGTTCCGGGGATAGCGCTGCAACAGCGCCTTGGCCTCGGCGGCCACGGTCGCAAGGTCAGCGTATTCGCCAAGCGCCATGAGGCGGCGCGCAAGGATGTCTTCCTCGATCGCGGGATTGCTGTCGGTCACGACGCCGGGACGCAACGCCTCGTCCGCGGTGTCGACGAGGTCTTCATAACGTCCAAGGTCCGCGAGCGCCGCAAGCTTGTTGCGGTAGGCGTTCTGATAGCCGGGGGCCAGCGATATGGCGGTGTCGAAATAGCTTAGCGCCTCTTCCGCCCGGCCGAGGTCGATCAGGCAGCGGCCCTTGATTTCGTTCGCGTAAGCATATTGCGGGTCAAGCCGCAGCGCGTTGTCGGCGTCGTCGGAACAGCGCCGGCCCTCGCGGAATTGCCACCAGGTTTCGGCCCGGTTGGCCCAGGCAGAGATGTAATCCTCGATTGCAAGGGCCGCGGAGTAATGCGCCAGCGCCCCGGCCGTATCGCCCTGATCGTAGCGGACGTTGCCCAACTCGACCCAGATCCAGGCGTCGGCGGCGTTGAAAGTCAGGGCTTCCTGGAGGGTGGCGGCGGCCTCGTCGAAACGGCCAAGCATCCGTTGCGCCTCGCCCTTCATCGCAAGGGCCAGGGCCGCGACATCCTGTGAGCCTGCGGCCACGAAGGCCTGGTCGCAAAGGGTGATCTGCGTTTCGAAATCTGCGCTGCGATCTTCGCAGGTCTGAGCCTGCGCGGATCCAGCGGGGATCAGGGCAGCAGGGACAAGGACGGCGAGGACGAAAAGACAGCGCATGAGGGCCTGCGGCAAGGTCGGGATATCGCCCGGCAGCGTCCCAGAGCCGGTTGCGAAAATCAAGTGCACACGGGATTGGGTCAGGCGGCGGGAAGCCCTGCGCCAAGCCCTATGCCGCGCCCGCCCAGGATGAGCCGCGACCAGCGGCGGCCGGGTCGGTGCAAGGGCAGCGCATGTGCAGCAAGACGACCGTCGATCAGCGCGCGGTAAAGCCCGATCGTGCCAGGACGCAGGTAGGGCGACCAATGGCAGATCCGGCGCGGCGGGTCGGGCATCGGATGGCCGAGGTCGGCCAGTGCCTGCAGCGTCCGGGGCTGGTCGATCCAGAGATCGTGCCAGTTGGCCCGGGTGCGACCAAGGCCCTGACCGATCGAGGTGCGCAGGCCGAGATGCACGCCCCATTCGAAGAAGGCGTCGAAAAGGTCGTTCTCGCGGGTGGTGACGTTGATCACCTCGACCGCGCGACCGGCAGGAGTGTCGAGTGCGGCAAGGGCGGTGCCCCGCGTTTCAGCGGCGGCAAGCAGGATCAGGCGGTCGATGTGGCCCGGTGGCAAGAGGGGCAGGGCGGACAGCGCGACCCGCGCTCCCATGGAGTGCGCGATGACCTGGATCGGGCGACCGGTTTCGCCGTGGACCATCCGGGCGATCTCGGCCAGGGCGGGTCCAGTCCACCCGGCGCGCAGATGGGCGCGCCAGGGATCGCATTTCGCGTGCCAGGCCAGCGCGATGCCAAGGGCTGAGCGCCCGTCGAGCCCAAGATGCCGGGGCCAGCTGATCGTGCGCCGGTCACTCGACGGCGGGTCCAGCGACAGGATCGAGCCATGCGGGCAGTCATGGGCAATGCCGGGGGCATAGCGCCAGCCGTGGATCATCACGACGACCGGGGCACCTTCGGGCAGGGCTGCAAGCTTGCGGCGCAGCCGGTCACGGTCCAGCCGGAGGCCTTGCGGGTCAGCGTCGGCGCGGATGGGGCGGGGATCGTCGGTCATTGCCTGTCGACCACTACTGCTTGTGCCCCTATCTCTTGGCGCGTTGCGGAAACGGGGCCGTGACGTGGTCGTGACAGGTCGATGACGCACCACACCCCTTGGGCGGCGTATGCAGGCGATCGTGGCGATTTGTCCTCCGGATTGCGGGCCACGTTAAACAAGCCGCTAAAGAGGTGAAGGGCGTTGCCCCGGCACCTTTTGGTTGTCCGGGGCTTTTTTATTGGCCGGGGGGCCAGGCTTAGGGAAGATCGGCGATGACGAAGGACTGGAAGACACGGACTCAGCTGGTGCACGAAGGCAGCCGCCGCAGCCAGTATGGCGAAATGGCCGAAGCGATCTTCCTGACCCAGGGCTTCGTCTATCCCACCGCCGAGGCGGCCGAAGCGCGGTTCGTCAAGGCGAGCGAGGACGAGTTCATCTATGCCCGCTACGGCAACCCCACCACCCGGATGTTCGAGGAGCGGATTGCCGCGCTGGAAGGCACCGAGGACGCCTTTGCCACCGCCAGCGGCATGGCGGCGGTATCGGGGGCACTGATGTCCTGCCTGCGGGCGGGGGACCATGTGGTGTCGTCGCGGGCGCTGTTCGGGTCGTGCCTTTATGTGCTGGAAGACGTGCTGCAGAAGTTCGGGGTTCGGGTCACCTTTGTCGACGGCGCGGACCTGGACCAGTGGCGGAAGGCGGTCACGCCGGGCACGAAGGCGGTGTTCTTCGAATCCATGTCAAACCCGACGCTGGAGCTGGTGGACATTCGCAGCGTGTCTGAAATCGCCCATGCCGTGGGCGCGCTGGTGATCTGCGACAACGTCTTTGCAACGCCAATCTTTTCGCGCGCGGTCGAGCAGGGGGCCGATGTGGTGGTCTATTCGACCACCAAGCACATTGACGGGCAGGGACGGGCGCTGGGGGGCGTGGTTTGCGGGACGAAGGAGTTCATCCGAAAGACGCTGGAACCCTTCATGAAGCACACCGGGGGCTCGATGAGCCCGTTCACCGCGTGGATCATGCTGAACGGCATGGCGACGCTGGATCTGCGCTGCCGGGCGATGGCGGACACGGCGCTGACCCTGGCCCGCGCACTGGCGGACCATCCCAATCTGTCGCGGGTGATCTATCCGGGGCTGGCCAGTCACCCTCAGCATGATCTTGCACTGGCGCAGATGGGCTCGGGCGGGACCTTGGTGACGTTTGACGTCAAGGGCGGGAAAGAGGCGGCGTTCCGCTTCATGAACGCGCTGGCGACACGCACCAGCGACTTGCACAAGAGGTTAAGGACAAGCTGGGCATCACGCCGGGCCTGATCCGGCTGTCCGTGGGCCTTGAGGATGCGGGCGATCTGCAGGAGGATCTCTTCCGAGCGCTGAGCCAGGGCTGATTGACGCCGGCCGTGCAACATGGGTCGCAATCGCTGCTTGCGTTACGCGGCGGAATGCCTATCTGATGGGGGCCTGCCTCGGACCAGGGTGATCCGTTGGCGGACGCCCTGCGTAGAACTCTCCGGAAATTGAAGGCTTGGCCAGATGGCCCGCCCGAACCGAAAGGACCTGCCCGATGAACATCCATACCCCGGAACTCGATCGTCTGCCGTCTCGCGAAGAGGCAGAGGCGGCGCTGGCTGTGCTGCGCCAGTGGGCGGGCAAGTCCTCGGACGAGGATATTGCAAAGCTGGATTCCGCCGTGGGCTGGCTTTTGCCGGGGCAGGGTTATCCGGCGTTGTCGCGCGACTATCCTTGGACGTTCCGCCCCGACGCGGCCTACAAGGCGTCGATGCCCGACCTGCAGAATGGGCCGTCCAGCCTGATCAAGGGTGCAAAGGCGCGGATTCAGCATGTCGGGATCTCGAATTTCCGCCTGCCGGTCCGCTTTGCCACCCGCGACGGGGCACCGGTTCAGCTGGAAACCAGTGTCACCGGCACGGTGAGCCTGGAGGCTGAAAAGAAGGGCATCAACATGAGCCGCATCATGCGGTCGTTCTATGCCCATGCCGACAAGGCGTTTTCCTTCGGGGTGATCGAGGCGGCGCTGGATGATTACAAGGCCGACCTTGGCAGCTTTGATGCGCGCATCCAGATGCGCCTGTCGTTCCCGATGCAGCTTAAATCGCTTCGGTCGGGCCTGTCGGGCTGGCAGTATTACGACATTGCGCTGGAACTGGTCGAGGTCGCCGGGGTCCGCAAGCGGATCGTGCATCTGGACTACGTCTACAGCTCCACCTGCCCGTGCAGCCTGGAGCTGGCCGAGCACGCCCGAGCGGTCCGTGGACAACTGGCAACGCCGCATTCGCAGCGGTCCGTGGCGCGGTTGTCGGTCGTGCTGACAGCCGACATGGCGCTGGAGGATCTGGTGGAACTCGCGCGGAGCGCAGTGGTCACCGAGACGCAGGTCATGGTGAAGCGCGAGGACGAGCAGGCCTTCGCGGAACTGAACGCGGCAAACCCGATCTTCGTGGAAGACGCGGCGCGGCTGTTCTGCGAAGCCTTGCGGGATGAGGCCCGGATCGGCGACTTCCGGGTGGTCGCAAGCCATCAGGAAAGCCTGCACAGCCACGACGCGATCAGCCTTCTGACCGAGGGCGAGACCTTCGCGGCCGAAAGCCTCGACCCGCAGCTTTTCCAGACGCTGATCCACAGCCGCTGACCGCAGCCGATTGACCAAAGGCGCGGGGCCGCGTAGCCATGCCCGACCATGGTTGACTTCCGCCCCGTTGCCTACGTCATCGGCCGCATCCTGATCGTGCTTGCGATCCTGATGCTGGCCCCTGCCATCGTCGACTGGCGTGCCGGGCTGGAGAATGGCTATGACTTTCTGGCCTGTGCCGCACTGACCGGCGTGGTCGGGGCCGGGTTGACGCTGTCGACCGGCAATGCGCTGGGAAAGCCGCTGGACACCCGGCAGGCCTATCTTCTGACGGCGGGCATCTGGCTTTTGGTTCCGTTCTTCGGTGGTCTGCCGTTCTATGTCGGCGCGCCGGGGCTGACGCTGAACAACGCCTATTTCGAGGCCGTGTCGGGGATCACCACAACCGGGGCCACGGTGATCTTTGGCCTTGATGACCTGCCGGCGGGCATGAACCTTTGGCGGGGCATGCTGAACTGGCTGGGTGGTCTAGGCATCGCGTTCATCGCCATGATCTTCCTGCCGCTGATGCGGGTGGGCGGCATGCAGTTCTTTCGCACCGAGGGATTTGATACCTTCGGCAAGGCTCTACCGCGTGCAACCGACATCGCGCGCCAGCTGCTTTTCGTCTATTCGGCGCTGACCGTTGCCTGCATCGCGACCTATTCGGCCATCGGTATGTCGACCCTGGACGCCGTCGTGGGCGGGTTTGCCACCATCGCCACCGGCGGCTTCTTTCCAGCCGATGTGTCGTTCAACAAATATGTCGGCGCGGGCGAGTATTTCGGGGCGCTGTTCATGTTCCTCGGCAGCCTGCCCTATATCCGTTATGTGCAGCTGGTGAACGGCTCGGCCGGGCCACTCTGGCAGGACAGCCAGGTCCGGGCCTATCTGCGCTGGCTGGTCTATGCAGTGCTGGCAGTGACCGTGTGGCGGGTCTGGACCACGGGCGGGGCGATCGAGCCGATCTTTCGTGAGGCACTGTTCAACCTGACCTCGATCATGTCCTCGACCGGATTCTTTTCCGGCAGCTTCCCGACCTGGGGCGGCTTCATGCTGGTGGTGGCTTTCGTCATCGGGGTGATCGGGGCCTGTTCCGGATCATCGGCGGCGGGGCTTTCTGTGTTTCGCACCCAGCTGCTTGTGGGAGTCCTTAAGCGCGAAGTGCGGCGCATCGGCAACCCGTCGACCGTGGACCCGGTGCGCTATGATGGGCGGGCCGTGGGCGACGATGTGCTGAACGCGCTGATCATGTTCGTGTCGAGCTATATCCTGATCATCGGCACGATGAGCGTGGCCATGACGCTTTTGGGTGTGGACAGCGTATCGGCCCTGTTCGCGGTCTGGACGGCTTTGGGCAATATCGGCTACGGCTTCGGCCCGCTCGTCGAACGGACCGGCACCTTCATCGACTTCCCGCCGGGTGCCATCGCGATCATGTCGCTGTGCATGCTGCTGGGACGCCTTGGTCTGCTGGCGATCCTGGTGTTGGTCCTGCCAAGCTTTTGGCGAAGCTGAGCCTACTCCCAGCAGGAGACGAGCGCTGTCATCCCTGTGGCCTTGTCCGCCAGCGCGGCGGGGCTCAGCGGTTCGGTCGGCACGAGCGCCTGCGTCGCGATGCCGGTGGGGAGGAGAAGCCGGGTGATCTCGGACGCAGACAGCGCGAAGGCGACACCGGCGGGCATCTGCTTGCCGCCTTGGGGCGCTGCGGGCAAGAGCATCCCGAGAACCGCGCCTTGGCCATCCAGCACCGCGCCCCCGGCGTCGCCGGGCAGGGATTGCAGGGCAAGGCGGCTGAGGCCGGTCTCGCCGTTCAGGCCGGTCACGTCTTCCAGCGTGCCGAAGGTCAAGGTCGGGGCGGGCAGGCGGTCTTCGTAGGAATAGCCCGGAACGGTGACTTCGCTGCCAAGCCGGACCGAGGCCGTTGCAAGCCCGGCGATGGCGCGCGGGGCAAGCGGGGATTTCGGCGTCAGGAGAGCAAGGCCGCTGGAGGCATCCGCCAAAGAAACGCTTGCTTCGGTGTCGCGGTCGATGGTGACGCGAGCACAGCCCTCTACGGCTTCGGTCGTGGTCAGGACTGCGCCCTCAGGGGTGATGAAGAACCCGGTGCGGCTGAGACGCGGCTTACGGACCTCGAGCCCGGACAGAAGCCCAGCTTTGGTCTCGGCACCCATAACCGCCATACCCGGGTCGAGAACGCCGTCCCCGTCGGGCGAAAAGCTGTCTTCGATCACCTTGATGATCCGGGCGTCGCGCGCATCGTTGCCCGGGGTCGAGATCAGCATCCAGCCCTTGATCCGGCTGCCCTTCAGTTCGGCAAAGACCGTGGTATCGGCCTTGGCGGAGGTGCCTCGAATGCGGAAGCTGCGGTCGCCCCGGTCGCGCGGCCCGTCCAGCGGGACCGAGTCGAGCGTCTGGAGCACGTCGTAGAGGCCATAGAGTGACGCCTGGTCACCCGGCTGCGAGATCAGGATGATGCGCGGCGCGGTTTCGGATTTGGCCCGGTAGTGGACAAAGGGCGGCTCGTAGTGGTCGAACTCCACCAGACCGAGGGGCAGGGTGACGGTGATGCCAGATTCCGGCTCGACGATTTCGGTGAAATCGAAGGCGGCCAGTTCGCCCTTCCAGGCGTCCAGAAGGGCGCGGCGCTGGCGGGTGGTGAGGATGCCGGTCGGTTCCAGCATGCCCTGCGCCTCTTGCCAGGCTGCCATCGAGTTGCGGGTGCCAGGGCCGAACGCGCCGTCGATCCCGCTGGAATAAAAGCCGAACCACTGCAACGCGGTCTGGAGGTCGCGGCGCTCTTCGGGGGTGAGCAGCGCCTCGCTGTCGCGGGCCTGCGCGCGGTCTTCGTCGGGCACCACGACTGGCTCTGCCTCGACCAAAGGCTCGGGGGCGATGACCTCGGGCGTGGCGGGGACGACTTGCACCGCGCCTTCGGGAAAGATCTGCCCCTCGAAGCCGAGACCATCGGTAATGAAGCTGTCGGCCGGGATCTGCCCCTCACGCTTCAGCGCGCCAAGGCGGATCTGGGCCTCGTCGGTGGGGTAGGGACCAAGGACGACGCCATACCAGCCCGACCCCAGCAAAAAGCCTGCGGTTTCGGGAAAGAGGGTGGCATAGGCGCGGGCGCGGTCAAGCGCGGTCTCAAGGCTCGGATGGGCTTCGACCTGCAGCCAGACCTGCGGTTCCTGCGCGGCCGCCCGATCTGTCGGGGCGAAGATCAGTGCAGAAAGAAACAGGGCAACCAAGGCAAAAGGTCTGAACATGAACAGGTCCTGAAGATAAGTTCCGCGTTGGGCGACATTAGCCAAGGCGCGCGCAGCGGCAAGGGTGAAACCGGTCACGGTTGCGCCAGTTCTTTCCGGAATTGACCCTGTGCCCCCCAGTCGGTAGGGAGTGCGCGACCCGCTTCCCTGTCCGTCGCCCCCGCCCGAGGCTGCCCATGTCCGACGTCACGACCACGCCGCGAAGCTTTCAGGAGATCATCCTGCGGCTGCAGACTTACTGGGCAGCACAGGGCTGCGCGGTGTTGCAGCCCTATGACATGGAAGTCGGCGCAGGCACGTTCCATCCGGCGACAACCTTGCGGTCACTCGGGACAAAGCCTTGGGCTGCGGCCTATGTCCAGCCGTCTCGCCGTCCGACCGACGGGCGCTACGGCGAGAACCCGAACCGGCTTCAGCACTATTACCAATTCCAGGTGATCATCAAACCGTCGCCGCCGGACCTGCAGGACCTTTATCTGGGCAGCCTGCGTGCCATCGGCATCGACCTTGGACTGCACGACATCCGCTTTGTGGAGGATGACTGGGAGAGCCCCACTCTGGGCGCCTGGGGTCTGGGATGGGAGGTCTGGTGCGACGGGATGGAGGTCAGCCAGTTCACCTATTTCCAGCAGGTCGGCGGGCATGATTGCAAACCGGTCAGTGGCGAGCTGACCTACGGGCTGGAACGGCTGGCGATGTATGTGATGGGCGTGGACCATGTGATGGACATGCCCTTCAACGACCCTCAATCGCCGATCCCGTTGAAATACGGCGATATCTTCCGCCAGACCGAAGAAGAATACAGCCGCCACAACTTCGACGGTGCCGATACAGCGATGCTGTTGCAGCATTTCAAGGATGCGGAGGCCGAATGCGCGCGGTTGCTGGCCTTTGATGCCGAGGACCCGAAATCCGGAAAGAGGATCATCATGGCGCATCCCGCCTATGACCAGACGATCAAGGCAAGCCACCTTTTCAACCTTCTGGACGCGCGGGGGGTGATCTCGGTCACCGAACGGCAGGCCTACATCGGTCGCGTGCGTGCATTGGCCAAGCAATGTGCCGATGCCTTCCGGCAGACCGAAGCGGGGGCGGACCAGTGAATGCGGGCAAACTCGCCGTGAGTTCTATCGTGATTGCGTCTGCCCTTGCGGGCGGGTTCCTGTGGTATACCGCCGAACGGGCGTTCTACGATCCCGTCGCCTTCCAGCCCGGCGCGGAAATCCGGCTGGTGCCGCTGACCGGCGACCAGCCCGAAGTCATTGTCGTGAACGGGATCGAAGGGATCGACGCTGACAGCTCTCCCATCAAGTTCCGGGCCTGCTTTACCACGCCTCTTTCGCTGGCCATGCTGAGCGAGACTTACCGGGACTATCAGGAGGCCGAGCCGCTGATCGCGCCGCGCGGCTTTGACTGTTTTGACGCCGAAGCGATCGGTAAGGCGCTGGAGACCGGCGAGGCGCTGGCCTTCCTGTCCGAGCCGAACATTCACCCGGGCGTTGACCGGGTGGTCGCGGTCTTTGGTGACGGGCGGGCCTATGCCTGGCAGCAGCTGAACGGCGACCTTGAGGAGTAGAATGGCCGAGGCCGAGGATCCCCTGCGGAAGCTGAGGCGCCGTCACAAGCGCGACCTGCGCTATGCGCGGGCCGAGGGCATGCTGCAGGGCGTCGTCTCGATGCTGCGGCCGGGGGATGTGGCAGTGGACTGCGGGGCGAACCGGGCCTACAATCTTGAGAAACTGACCGAACGCTTTGCCGGGACCGCCAACGTGCATCTTCACGCCGCTGCCGTGGGGACCGAATCTGGCGCGATTCGGCTGATGCGGGCGGCGAACTGGGAGGCGAACCCGGAGCTCGCGTCGGTGAAAAGCACGGTTGTCGCGGGTGGCCAGAACATTGCCGAGGGCGAGGGGATCGACGTCGCACTGATCGACTTCCCGGCCTTCCTCCGCGGCCTTTTGGCAGCCCATGGTCGCATTGCCTTCGTCAAGATCGACATCGAGGGGGCGGAGCTGGACCTGCTTGACGCGATGCTGCGGCAGGGGCTGTTCGACCAGATCCAGCTGACCGTGGCCGAAACCCACGAACGCAAGTTCAAGGACCTGCGCCCCCGCTTTGCCGCCCTGCGCGAGTCCGTCGCCGCCGCCTTCCCGCCGACCCGTGTCAACCTCGACTGGATTTGATCTCAGGAACCCTGACCGATGCCCGACCTTCTGATCGAACTCTTCTCCGAGGAAATCCCGGCCCGGATGCAGGCCCGCGCCCGCGAAGACCTGCGCAAGCTGATGACCGACGGGTTGGTGGAGTCCGGGCTGACCTATGCCAGTGCCGGGGCGTTTTCCACCCCGCGTCGGCTGGTGCTGTCGGTCGATGGGCTGACGGCAGAGAGCCGTCCGGTGCGGGAGGAACGCAAAGGGCCGTCAGTGTCGGCCCCCGCGCAGGCGGTTGAGGGGTTCCTGCGGTCGACCGGCCTGACGCTGGACCAGCTGGAACGCCGCGCGGACAAGAAGGGCGACACCTTTTATGCCGTGGTCGAAAAGCCGGGCCGTCTGGCGGCAGAAATCGTGGCCGAGGTGCTGGAAAGCGTTATCCGCAACTTCCCCTGGCCGAAGTCGATGCGATGGGGCAGTGGCACGTTGCGCTGGGTGCGGCCCCTGCAGTCCATTGTCTGCCTTCTGTCCGATGAAACTGGCGCGCATGTCGTGCCGATGGAGGTGGACGGGATCGTTGCGGGCAACGTCACCGAAGGGCATCGGTTCATGGGGAACGGGCGGTTCACGGTGTCGGGCTTTGACGACTATGTGGTCAAGCTGAAGCGTGCCAAGGTCGTGCTGGACACCGCTGAACGCGAAGCCGCGATCTGGCAGGGCGCGCAGAACCTGGCCTTTGCGGCGGGGATGGAGGTAGTGGCGGACCCCGGGTTGCTGGCCGAGGTCGCGGGGTTGGTCGAATGGCCCGTGCCGTTGATGGGCCGCGTCGGCGAGCCCTTCCTGGGTCTGCCGCCCGAGGTGCTGCAGACCTCGATGAAGGAACACCAGAAGTTCTTCTCGGTCCGGAACCCGAAGACCGGGCGGATCGAGGGCTTTGTCACGGTGGCCAACATCGAGGCCGCGGATGGTGGCGAGGTGATCCTGAAGGGCAACCAGAAGGTGCTGGCGGCCCGCCTGTCGGACGCGAAGTTCTTCTGGGAGAATGACTTGCGCGTCGCGAAGGCCGGGATGGGCGAGTGGGTTGAGGGGCTGAAGTCGGTGACCTTCCAGGCGAAGCTGGGGTCGCAAGCGGAACGGATCGAGCGGATTGCAGCCCTCGCGCGGGAGATTGCGCCCTTGGTCGGGGCCGATGCCGACGACGCCGAACGTGCGGCGCGGCTGGCGAAGCTGGACCTGCGCTCGGCGATGGCGGGTGAGTTCCCCGAACTGCAGGGCGTCATGGGCCGCTACTACGCGCTGGAGGCCGGGGAGAAGGCCCCCATCGCCGACGCCGCCCGCGACCACTGGCGGCCGAAGGGGGAGAGTGATGGCGTCCCGACCGAGCCGGTGTCGGTGGCCGTGGCGTTGGCCGACAAGATCGACACGCTGACCGGGTTCTGGGCGATTGACGAAAAGCCGACGGGGTCGAAGGACCCGTTCGCGCTGCGGAGGGCGGCGCTGGGGGTGATCCGGTTGGTGCTGGGGAACGGGGTGAGGGTTTCACTGACTGAACTGTTCCAAGGAAGTTGGTCAGCAATCGTTCAGCGGCTGTCTGCTCAATTCCATGCCTACCTCCTGTTTGCGGAGGACGGCAACTTCGCTCTGCATCCGAGAAACACCCGGCTACAAACTCATTCTACCATCTATCCAGACTTTGATTTAATGGACTCCAAGCTGTTCTGGACGTTCTTTGAACCCCACGATCAAGACAATGACGATGGACTATCGATTGTTCTAGACAATGATCCTCGTGGGAACTGGGGTTCAGTAGAAATCGTTCCCTTGAACATCATTTCGTCCGACCTCCTCTCCTTCTTCCACGACCGTCTCAAGGTCTACCTCAAGGACCAGGGCATCCGGCACGACATCATCGACGCTTGCCTTGCCATGCCGGGGAATGACGACCTGACGCTCCTCGTCAAGCGGGCCGAGGCCCTTGCGGCGGTGATGAAGACCGAGGACGGGGCGAACCTGATCCAGGGCTACAAGCGGGCGGCGAATATCCTGTCTCAGGCCGAGGCGAAGGATGGCGTCGAGTATTCCTTCGGGGCCGAGGTGAAATTCGCCGAAACCGACGAGGAACGCGCGCTGTTTGCCGCATTGGACAAGGCCGAGGCCGAGATCACCCCGGCGATGACGGCAGAGGATCTTCCCCGGGCGATGGCCGCGATGGCAGCCCTCCGCGCGCCCATAGATGCTTTCTTCACCGCCGTTCAGGTGAACAGTGACAACGAGATAATCCGGCGCAACCGGCTGAACTTGCTGCACCGGATCCGGGCGATCTGTTCCGGGGTTGCGGACCTGAGCCGCATTGAGGGCTGAAAGCGCCCAAAGATTCGTCATACGACTGACATGTCACCCTTGATTGACAGGGGTTTCGGCGTATTCTGCACTTGAACAAAAGGTGCTGCAGTGCAGAAACACGACCCCATCGCGGAATTCGCGCAGATCACGCCCTCGGCGCAGATCGCTGCGGCAACGCATGGCTGGCGGGCAAAGTGCTTGCAGCGCCTGGTGCGGCTGGAGCTTCCAGTGCCAAAATCGGTGGCGCTGCCTGCCTCGACCGTGCGCGCGATCGCGGCGGGGCATGGGGTGGATGCCGTTGGAATTCTGGACAATTTTGGCGACGGTCCGCTGATCAGTGTGCGTCCGAGCCCCGCGAACCCCGATTGGGGCGGCCCGGCGACGATCCTGAACATCGGGCTGAATGCCAAGCGCCACGCGCGGCTGGCTGAAACCCATGGCGAGGCGGCGGCGGATGCGCTGTTTCTGCGCTTTGTGCAGGCCTATGCGATCCATGTGGCGCGGCTTGACCCGGAGGTCTTCGACGGGCTGAAACCCGGACCCGGCGCCCTGCGCGAGGCGCTGCGCGAATACGAGGTCGAAACTGACGAGCCCTTCCCGCAGGACCCGGCCAAACAGCTGTCCGAAGTCTTGCGGTCGATGGCGCGGGCCTGGGAAGGAACCTCGGCCCGGCTGCTGCGTCAGGCCAAGGGCGCGCCCGACGAGGCGGCGCTGGGGCTTGTCGTGCAGGAAATGGCGCAAGGGATCGGGCAGGGGATTTCAGGCTCCGGCGTGATTCAGTTCGTCGATCCGGTCACCGGCCAGCCGCAGGTCACCGGGCGCTATCTTGGCCAGTCGCAGGGCCGGGACGCCCTGAAGACGACCGAGGCGCTGTATCTGACGCGCGACCCGCGGGGGCCGTCGCTGGAAGATATTGCGCCCGATCTGTTCGCCACGCTGATCGAATACGGTGCGGTCTGCCGGACCCGCCTGCGCGAGGAAATGCAGGTCGAGTTCACCATCGAGGACGGACGCCTTGCGGTTCTGGACGCAGTAAAGGTGCAGCGATCCGTCCGGGCGGGCCTGCGGATTGCGGTGGCGCTGGCCGAGGACGGGGTGATCCCGCGCAACGAGGCGGTGCTGCGCGTCGAACCCCGTGCGCTGTCGGAGCTTTTGCACCACCAGGTCGATCCGCGCGGCGAGCGTGACGTGATTGCGCGCGGGATTGCTGCCTCGCCCGGGGCTGCGACGGGCAAGCTGGTGTTTTCGTCGGCTGCGGCGCAAGCCAGTGCCTCAAAAGGCGAGCCGTGCATCCTCGTGCGCCGCGAAACCTCGCCCGAGGATATTCGCGGCATGCATTCCTCGGCTGCCGTATTGACCGAACGTGGCGGCATGACCAGCCATGCGGCGGTGATCGCGCGCGGGTTGGGGCTGCCGTGCGTGGTTGGCGCGTCCGACATGCGGCTGGATGCGCGCGACAAGAAGCTGACCGCCGCCGATGGCCGCGTCTTCCGCGAAGGCGACGTCGTGACGCTGGACGGCTCGAAAGGCGAGGCGCTGGCGGGGGCTGCCGAAATGCTGCCCCCCGCGCTGGACGACAGTTTCCGCAGGCTGCTGGCCTGGGCCGACGAGGTGCGCGACATCGGTGTGCGGGCGAATGCCGACACCCCGGCGGACGCCGAAACCGCGCGCAAGTTCGAGGCGCAGGGGATCGGTCTGTGCCGGACGGAACATATGTTCTTTGACGAGGACCGCCTTGTGGTGATGCGCGAGATGATCTTCGCCGACACGCCGGGCGACCGTGCGGCGGCACTGGCGCGGCTGTTGCCGATGCAGCGGGAAGACTTCGTGCAGCTCTTTGAAATCATGCAGGGATTGCCGGTCTGCATTCGCCTTTTCGACCCGCCGTTGCACGAATTCCTGCCCTCGGACCGCGAAGGTCTGCGCGATCTGGCCGAAGCGCTGGACCGGCCTTTGTCCGAAGTGACCCGCCGCGCCGAGGCGCTGACCGAGGTGAACCCGATGCTTGGAATGCGCGGGGTGCGGCTGGGTGTGGTCCTGCCGGAAATCTACGACATGCAGGCGCAGGCGATCTTTGAAGCGACGCTGGAATCGGCCCGGCGCGGTGCCCCCGTGGTGCCGGAGATCATGATCCCGCTGGTTTCGGCCCGCCGCGAGGTCGAGCTGGTCAAGACCCGGATCGACGCTGTCGCGGCGATGGTCCGCACCAGGGCCGGGGCGAGCTTTGACTACAAATTGGGCGTGATGGTCGAAACCCCGCGTGCCGCCCTGCGCGCGGGCGAGATTGCCCAGCACGCGGCGTTTCTGTCTTTCGGGACGAACGACCTGACGCAGATGACCTATGGCCTTAGCCGCGACGACGCAGGGCGGTTCATGAACACCTACGTCCGTCTGGGGGTCTTCCCCGAGGATCCGTTCCACATCCTTGACATCGACGGGGTGGGCGAGCTGTTGCATATCGGGGCTGAACGGGGCCGCAAGACCCGGAAAGATCTCACCCTTTCGATCTGCGGTGAACATGGCGGCAACCTGGAATCCATCGACTTCTGTCGGCGTGCCGGGTTCGACTATGTGTCCTGTTCGCCCTATCGGGTGCCGATGGCACGGTTGGCGGCAGCGCACCTGGCGTTGAAGGATCGCGATAAAATTGTTTAAAATCAGTTAATTGTAAGATTTTCTTCATAGATTTCCGCCATTTTCGGCGGTCTTTCGCTTATGCAGCATTGATTTCCGTGGCATTTTGGCCACAACCATAGACCCCCCGGGCTGCTTCCCATACCTCCCCGCCAGCTTGCCAAGGCGGGGAAACTTCCGCCAAGAACCAAAGACGGAAGAGCAGAATGAAACGCAACCTGGCGATTTTCGCGCTGGTGATGGGCCTTGTGGCCAACACGGCGACCGCGGATTCCAACTGGAACCGCAGCATGTTCGGCCTGGAGCCCAGCCTGGCATCCTATTCCCCGGAACTGAAACGGCTGCCCACGCCAGAGTTGAGTGGTCCGCTCCCTGCCATCGCGATGACCGAGGGGATCACCGAAGAGTGGCTCATGGCGCGCCCGGACCCCACGGGCGATGCGCAATGGGAGTGCCTGACACAGGCGATCTACTTCGAAGCCCGTGGCGAAAGCCTGGAAGGCCAGATTGCCGTGGCCGAAGTCATCCTGAACCGGGCCGACAGTCCGCTTTACCCGCGCACGGTCTGCGGCGTGGTCAAACAGCGCGGCGGTGGCGGGTGCCAGTTCTCTTACGTCTGCCGGGGAACGACGAAGATGCGGGAGAAGACCGCGCGTGACCTTGCGGGCCGGATCGCGCGGGCGATGATAGATGGTGCGCCGCGCGTGTTGACCGACGGCGCGACCCACTTCCACACGCGGGGCGTGAAACCCAGCTGGTCCAAGCGCTTTGCCAAGACCGCGGCCATCGGTGAGCACCTGTTTTACCGGCAGCCCGGCGCGAACGGCTGATGTCGCCAATCGTGCCTTCGGTGACGCCTTCCCGCTTGGCCCGCGCGGCCCGCGTGGTATGAGGGGCCGAAGTGGCGGAGGACCCTTGATGAGCGATATCGACCTGGCATTCGCCCATCCCGAAGACCGAGCCGAGGCTTCGGCAGGCACGGGGATGCGCGACCGGATATCCTTGCGCGATCATCTGGTCGAGGCGGACATTGGGGCCTTTCAGAAGGAACGCGGGCACAAGCAGCGCCTGCGGTTCAACGTGGTGGTCGAGGTCCGCCCGGTGACGGAGCCGCTGGAGGACGACGTCGACCGCATCCTGTCCTATGACCGGATCACCGAATCCATTGCGGCGGAACTGGCGGCGGAACGGCTGAACCTGTTGGAAACGCTGGCCGAACGCGTGGCCGAACGCATCTTGGCCGAGCCTGCGGCGATGCGGGTGTTCATCCGGATCGAGAAGCTGGACGTTGGTCCCTATGCGTTGGGGGTCGAGATTGTCCGCTCGCGCGCCGAACGCCCGGTGCAGAAGGCCGGGGACGAGGGGATGGAGGCGGTGCATCCGCTGGTCGTATTCGTCGACAATTCGACGATCCATGCGTCCGATCTGTCAGCGCGGCTGGATGCCTTGCAGGCCGAAGGGCTGCCGATGATCCTGACCGTCGGCCTGCCGGACCTTTCGCGCCCGGTCACCGGTCACAAGCCGACGCAGCGCCGGGTGGACCTGCTGGCCATCGAGCAGAACGCCTGGACCCTTGCCGCCCGCGATGCGCGGTGCGTGGTGGTGGCGACGCGGACCGAGATCGACTGGGCAATGAAGCGGGGGCAGACGGTGGTCTGGGCGCCGTCGAAGCTGGTGCTGGACGCGGTGGACGGGCCGAAGGGCAGCGATCCGGTGGGTCTTGCACTTTGGCTTGCGGAGACCCTGTCGGCAACGGCGCTGGTTGTTCACGGCGAGGTTGCAGTCCCGGCAGGAAGCCGCGTCCCGGTAAGGCGCGCCTGACGCTTCCCCCTTGAAAAGGGCCTTGGCTTCGGCCAATCCGAAACCATGGAGTATTTCCGCCCTATCGCGATGACCGATCCCGCCCGCCCGGCGGGGGCTTTCGCACTTGCCGGGGGCTGGTGCTGGTTCGACCGGGTCGAGGTTCTGTCGCGGGCAGCACCGTCGCGGTTGATCCCGGCGTCAGAGGTTCCAGCGTCAGTCCTGCATCGGTTGACGGCCCCCCGCCCGGCGTTTGCGGGTCTGGGCATGGACCGGCCTCGGCTGATGGGCATCCTGAACGTAACGCCCGACAGTTTTTCGGACGGCGGCAAGTTTCTTGGGGCTGATGCGGCGGTAGCTCAGGCGCGGGCGATGGCCGTAGGGGCCGAGATCATCGACATCGGGGGCGAAAGCACTCGCCCCGGCGCGGTCGAGGTGCCGGTGGCTGAAGAAATCGCCCGCACCGCCCCGGTGATCCGTGCCTTGCGGGAAGGAGGGCTGATGGCTCCGATCTCGATCGACACGCGGAAAGCGCCGGTCGCCGAAGCCGCACTTCGGGCCGGGGCGACCATCGTCAACGATGTGTCGGCTTTCGATTTCGATCCGGCCCTTGGCCCACTGGCGGCTGGAACAGGCGCCCTGGTGGTGCTGATGCACGCACAGGGCGTGCCGAAGACGATGCAGGACGACCCGCGCTATGGGGACGTGCTCCTCGACGTCTATGATGCGCTGGCCGCGCGGCTGGCCCGGGCCGAGGCACTGGGGATTGCCCGCGCGCGGATCGCGCTGGACCCCGGGATCGGTTTTGGCAAGACGCAAGCCCACAATCTGACCTTGCTGCGCGGGCTGTCGCTGTTGCACGGGCTGGGCTGTCCAATCCTGCTGGGCACCTCGCGCAAGCGATTCATCGGAGCGATTGGCCGGGCCGACGCGCCGGATGCCCGCGCGCCCGGGTCCATCGCCACGGCCCTTTCCGGGGTGGCGCAAGGCGCGCAGATCATCCGCATTCACGACGTGGCCGAGACGCGGCAGGCGCTGCGGCTGTGGAAATCGCTGAACACCGATCATCTGGAGGAAGAGGCATGAGCCGCAAGCTATTTGGCACCGATGGCGTCCGGGGTCGGGCGAACAGCTGGCCGATGACGGCAGAGCTGGCGCTGAAACTGGGCGCGGCGGCGGGGCGGTATTTCCGCCGGGACGGGTCTTCTGCGCACCGGGTGGTGATCGGAAAGGACACCCGGCTGTCGGGCTACATGCTGGAAAACGCGCTGACGGCGGGGTTCTGTTCAACGGGCATGAACGTGCTTCTGCTGGGCCCGGTGCCGACCCCGGCGGTGGGGTTCCTGACCAAGTCGATGCGGGCGGACGTAGGGGTGATGATCTCTGCCAGCCACAACCCGCATCAGGACAATGGGATCAAGTTCTTCGGGCCGGACGGGTTCAAGCTGTCGGACGCGGCTGAAGCCGAGATCGAGGCACTGGTCGAGGGTGAGGTCCAGCCCGCGAAGCCCGAGAACATCGGGCGGGCGAAGCGAATCGAGGACGGGCGCGGGCGCTACGAGGAGTTCGTCAAGACGAGTTTCCCAACCGGTCTGCGGCTGGACGGGCTGAAGGTCGTGCTCGACTGTGCAAACGGTGCGGCCTACCGGGCCGCGCCGGAGGTATTGTGGGAGTTGGGGGCCGAGGTGATCCCGATCGGGGTCGCGCCGAACGGGACCAACATCAACGACCGTTGCGGGTCGACCCATACCGAGACGGCGGCCGAGGCTGTGGTCACCCATGGCGCACATGTCGGCATCGCGCTGGATGGCGATGCGGACCGGATCATGATCCTGGATGAAACCGGGCGGGTCGCGGACGGGGATCAGATCATGGCGCTGCTGGCTGCCCGCTGGGCGACCGAGGGGCGGCTGGCGGGCGGTGCGCTGGTCGCGACGGTGATGTCGAACCTGGGGCTGGAGCGGTTCCTGCAAGGCCGTGGTCTGCGGCTGGAGCGGACGGCGGTGGGTGACCGCTACGTGGTCGAACGGATGCGCGAGGGGGGCTTCAACCTTGGGGGCGAGCAGTCGGGGCACATCGTGATGACCGACTATGCGACGACCGGGGACGGGCTGGTGGCGGGGTTGCAGTTCCTGGCCGAGATGGTGCGGACGGGCAAGCCCGCGTCCGAGCTGACCCGCAGTTTCGCGACGGTCCCGCAGATGCTGAAGAACGTCCGCTTCACGGCAGGGGCGCGGCCTCTGGAGCTCGAGGCGGTGCAGGCGGTGATTCGGGCAAGCGAAGCGCGGATCGAGGGACTGGGGCGCATCCTGATCCGGAAATCGGGGACCGAACCCCTGATCCGGGTGATGGCGGAATGCGAGGACGAGGCCTTGCTGGCGGCCGTGGTCGACGAGATCGTGGGGGCCGTGGAGGCTGCGGTCTGATCTGGCTGCCCGCGCGTGGCGCCCTTGGGCCCTGTAGATATTTCAATGGCTTGGCGGGCCACATTCATACGTCTTTAACCCTTGCCTTCCAAGCGGAGGGTCAGGCTTTCCGCTCTGGTGCGGTGGCGATGCCTTCGTCAGTGTTGCACTTTGAAAACAAGGGAGAACCGGAAATGCGCAGGCAGTTCATTGGCGCGGGCGTGGCGGCACTGCTATGGGGCACGGCGGTGTCGGCAGAAGATCTGACGGTCGGCGGGCATTTGGTCAGCGTTCAGGACGACGGTATGGGCGGAGCGGCACTTCTGGTCGACGGCGAGGTCCTGCACGAGAACGGCGTGATCTACCTGGACGAGGCGCAGCAGACCCTTGCGGGCGTCACGGTCGTGACTGGGGTAGCGGGGCCAGGCGGCAACGCTTGCGGAGCCGCCCCCATTGTGTTGGCCCTGCCCGAAGGCGCGGCACCGGCGCTCTATGGTCCGATCGACAGTTGCCGCTCGTTCGCGATGCAGGTTCAGCCCGAGGGGCTGGTCTTTTCCACCGAGCCACTGCCATCCGAGCCGGGTGAGGTCTGGGCCTGGAACCCGACGACCGGACTGACCGAGGCCTCGCCCGAGGAGTTCAGCGCCGATCCGGGTCTGGGCTGGGACGCCCTGCCTTCGCTGGCGAAGGCGCATCCGGCGGAGGCGATGAAGCTGGCACCAGTGCTGACCGCGTTGCAGGCGGGGCTTGGGGCAGACTACCCAGTCTTTGCTGAACGGATTTCCGACCTTGGGTCAGGTGATCTGACGACGGAGGGTTATCTGGGGCAGGCCTGCCTGAAATACACCTGCGATGGGGATTGGGCGATGCTTTATCTGGAAACCGCCAGCGAAGGTGTCTTTGCCGCCTGGCATGTCTCGGGCGAAAGCGAAGCGCGTTTCTGGCCTGCCGATACCGCGTTGTGGCCGGCAGAGGCGACCGCGGCCCTGCGGGGTGCGGTGGGCGAGTGAGGGCTGGGCCGAAGGCGACCGCGGGGCTATGAGCGGAGCAAGGATACAAAGCTGGTGTTGTCGAAGCGTCTGCCGTCCGCCTCTTTACCCGCGCGGCTTCTTCGCCAGACTGTAGTCGCCCTGATACGCCAGCCCGCCGTGATGGGTTATCTTCGCTGTCTCGTGGCACCAGATCTCGCCGCCGCAGCCGTCGATCCAGCGGCGGCAGAACGAGGTATCCTCGCCGTGCATCACCGCGCCGCCACGGCCGCGCAGATGGCTGAAGAAATCGTGGAAATCGGCACCCGGATAGCCCGGGCCATTGAAGGCCGGTACCGGGAGCGCCGTGCCTGTTTCCACCATGCGTTCGGGCACCGCGCGGCGCAGAAGCATGAAACCGGTCCCGGCCCCCGGGACCTTGCGGAAATTGCCCCTGACCTCATGCGGCCAGGCGCGCCCGCATCGAACCGTTCGGCCACATTGTAGCGGTAGCTTTCAGCCAGCAGTCGATCGGTCGGGGCGCGGTCTGCTTCCGGCTTTTGCGCCTCGCGTTCGATCAGGGCGCGGAAGGTGGACCAGCGCATCTGGCGCTGCGGGTAGGGGGCGACAGTGAAATCGGCGTCGAAGTCCAAAAGGTCGAAGAAGACCTGGGGATGAAAGCTCATGTCGCTGTCGAGAAGGAGCGCGTGGGTGAAGGTCTTCTCGGCCAGGAAGAACGACATCAGGTAGTTGCGCGAGATCACGAGGTCGGACCATTCGTAGGTCTTTAGCGCGAAGGGAATGCTGCGGCGCGGCAGGGCCTGGGTAAGGCCGATCAGGCTGTGCACGGTCGGCGTCTCGATCTGGCCGCCGGTCGGCATCAGGATCAGAAGGCTGGGCATCGGGGCCTCACTCTGGGGACGCCGCAGGGTTGCGCGGGCGGCATCGACCGAACTGCACGCCGGAACCGCCAAGGATGCGGGCAGCATCTGGCGTGGCGGCCTGGCCCGGCTGTTGCACGCGGATGGTCTGGCCGTCCTTGACCAGCGCAAGGATCGGTTGCGCGGCAATGTCGGACAGCGCCAGGGAACTGCCGACGTTGGTCAGGATGAACCAGATAAAGGCGAGGCCGATCAGCGCGATGGGTATCCATTTCGACATGTCCGGTCCTTTCCCGTCCTGGACGAAAGCCTGCCCGATCTTACCGGTGTGGCCAAGCAAAAGGGCGCCCTCGGGCGCCCTTTTTCAGGATTTTCGCCGGGATCAGTTGCGGGCCTTGTCGACCATCTTGCCCTTGGAAATCCAGGGCATCATCGCGCGCAGCTTTTCGCCGACCTGTTCGATCTGGTGTTCGTCATTGATCCGGCGGGTTGCTTTGAAGAACGGCTGGCCGACGGCGTTTTCCTGCATGAAGTCGCGGACGAACTTGCCGGTCTGGATGTCTTTGAGGACGGCTTTCATCCGGGCCTTGGTCTCGTCATAGGGCAGGATGCGCGGGCCGGAGACATACTCGCCGTATTCCGCGGTGTTCGAGATCGAGTAGTTCATGTTCGCGATGCCGCCTTCGTAGATCAGGTCCACGATCAGCTTCACTTCGTGCAGGCATTCGAAATAGGCCATTTCGGGCTCGTAGCCGGCTTCCACCAGAGTCTCAAAGCCCATGCGGATCAGCTCGACAAGGCCGCCGCAAAGGACCGCCTGCTCACCGAAGAGGTCGGTTTCGCATTCCTGGCGGAAGTTGGTCTCGATGATGCCGGACCGGCCACCGCCGATGGCGGAGCAGTAGGACAACCCGATTTCCATCGCCTTGCCGGTCGCGTCCTGGTGGACGGCCACCAGGCACGGCACGCCACCGCCCTTGGTGTATTCGCCGCGGACGGTGTGGCCCGGGCCCTTCGGGGCCATCATGATGACGTCGACGCCCTTCTTCGGCTCGATCAGGCCGAAGTGCACGTTCAGGCCGTGGGCAAAGGCGATGGCGGCGCCTTCCCGCAGGTTGTCGTGGACGTATTGCTTGTAGGTGGCGGCCTGCAGTTCGTCGGGCATGGTGAACATGATCAGGTCGCACCACTTTGCGGCCTCGGCGATGTCCATGACTTTCAGGCCCTCGGCTTCGCACTTCTTGGCGCTGGCCGAACCGGGGCGAAGCGCCACGACGACGTTCTTTGCACCCGAATCGCGCAGGTTCAGCGCGTGGGCGTGGCCTTGGCTGCCGTAACCGAGGATGGCGACTTTCTTGTCCTTGATCAGGTTCACATCGCAATCGCGGTCGTAGTAAACGCGCATGGCGTCCTCCATCTGTTTGATGACAGGACAATAGGGGTTTTCGAGCAGATAACCGTGCATTGTTTGACGAATTACGCCAGATCTGCGAGTGATCATGTCTGTAATGTCAAATACGCGGATAGATCATGCTTGACGACACTGACCGGCGCATCCTGCGTCACTGGCTGGCCGAACCGTCTGGCGGGCCCTTGGCTATGCGGTCGAGGTCAGCTTGCGGTTTACGCTGGACAAGACCAACCCCCGCGCCTTCGACGAATTCAGTGCAGCTGCGCGGGATGTGCCCGAGGTCATCGGGATCGAGACCTTCCTTGGCCGCGTCGATGTGCGCCTGAACGTCATCGCGCGGGACATGGGGCACTGGACCGGCATCTACCGCGACCGGATCCTTGCGCTACCGCATATCGCCGAGGTCGAGGCGCTGATGCTGGTGGCGACCATCAAGGAGAGTGAGGGGCTGCCGCTGTGATTGAGCTGGACGATCTGGACCGGGCGATCCTGCGGGCTTTGTCTTTGGACGGAAGCCTGTCGGCGGGCGAGCTGGGGCGGCAGATGAGCCTGTCGCAACCTGCGGCCTGGCGGCGGGTGCGGCGGCTGGAGGAAGCGGGGGTGCTGGCAGGGCGGCGGGTGGACGTCGACCGGGCAGCACTTGGTTTCGGGGTCACGGTGTTCCTGGGGATCAAGCTTGCGACCAAGGGGCGGGTGAGCCTGGAGGATTTCGAGCGGGCGGCGACGGCCATCCCGGAAGTGCAGGTGGTACAGCATGTGTTGGGGCTTTTCGACTATCGCCTGCGGGTCGTCGCGCGGGATCTGGCGGACTTCGAGCGGGTGCTGCGCCGCCGAATCATGACGCTTCCCGGTGTGGGCAACGTCGAGGCCAATGTGCTTTTGACCGAGGAACGTCGCCCCGGACCCTTGGGCGTGGCGGATTCGGTCGGGAAACGGTGATCTGACCCGTCTAGGGTCAGGCGGAACCAGGAGTCGCCCATGAAGATCGCCAAGCTGGAAACGTTCGATACCGCATATGTCTGCTTTGTGAAGGTGACCACCGACACCGGTGATGTCGGCTGGGGGCAAACTTCTACCTATCAGGCGGATATCACGGCGGAAATTTTCCATCGTCAGGTCGCGCCATACGCGCTTGGGACCGAGGTGGCCGATCTGGAAGACACGCTGCGCCGCATCTTCGAGCGCGAGCACAAGTTTCCCGGCAGTTACCTGCGCCGCGCGCAGGCGGGCCTCGATACGGCGGTCTGGGACTTGCGAGGCAAGGTTGCCGGCAAGCCGGTGGTGTCGCTGTTGGGGGGAAGCCCGGGCAAAGTGCGGGCCTATGCGTCCTCGATGAAGCGCGACATCACGCCCGAGGATGAGGCGGCGCGCTTCATGAAGCTGCGGGACGAGTTCGGGTTTGATGCCTTCAAATGGCGAGTCGGGGCCGAGGTGGGGCGCGACCAGGACGAATGGCCGGGTCGGACAGAAGCCGTTATTCCAATTGTTTCCAAGGCTCTCGGCGACGATGTTGAGAAACTGGTTGATGGAAATTCCTGCTATTCGCCGAAACGCGCCATCGAGGTCGGGCGGATGCTGGAAGACAATGGCATCAGCCATTTCGAAGAACCATGCCCCTATTGGGAGGTCGACCAGACCGCCGAGGTTCGCGCGGCCCTGAACCTCGACGTGGCGTTGACGGCCTGGCAACTGGCCATCGAACACAAGGCAGTGGATATCCTGCAGCCCGACATCATGTATCTGGGCGGCATGTACCGGACGCTGGAGGTTTGCCGGATGGGCGAACGTGCCGGTCTGCCAATCACCCCGCATGCCGCGAATCTTGGGCTGGTCACGATGTGCACGATGCACCTGTTGCGGGCGATCCCGAATGCCGGGAAGTATCTGGAGTTCTCCATCGAGGGACTGGATTACTACCCCTGGCAGGACGGCCTTTTCCTGAACGACCCCTACCGGATCGAAGGCGGCCATGCCATCGTGACGGATGCGCCCGGCTGGGGCGTCGAGATCAACCCTGACTGGCTGGCAAAGGCCCGCCATCGCGTATCGGAGGCGACCTGAGATGCCCGGACTTCACGCCCATATCGACCCCGAGGGACTTGAGGAGTTTTCGGTCGTCTTCACCGACCGGTCGCTGAACCACATGTCGGCGCGGTTCCAGGGGGTGATGCGCGACGTGTCGGGGATGCTGAAAGAGGTCTACAAGGGCTCGGCCGTGGCTTTGGTGCCGGGTGGCGGATCTTATGCGATGGAGGCCGTGGCGCGACAGTTCGGCAAGGGGCGGGTGCTGATCGTGCGGAACGGCTGGTTCAGCTATCGCTGGACGCAGATCTTCGAGGCGGGCGGGTTCGCGGGCGAGACGACCGTGGTGATGGCGCGGCAGACCGGGAACGATGCGCGGGCACCTTACGCTCCGCCTCCCATCGAAGAGGTGGTGGCCAAGATCCGCGAAATGAAGCCCGAGGCGGTCTTTGCTCCGCATGTGGAAACCAGCGCCGGGATCATCCTGCCCGACGATTACATCAGCCAGATGGCAGCGGCGGCGCATGAGGTGGGCGCGCTGATGGTGCTGGATTGCATTGCTTCGGGCTGCATCTGGGTCGACATGGCCGCGACGGGGGTCGATGTGCTGATCTCGGCACCGCAAAAGGGGTGGTCGGCATCGCCTTCGTCGGGCGTTGTGGTGCTGTCCCCGTTGGGCGAGGTACGGCTGGCGGAAACTGCGTCGAACAGCTTTGCGCTGGACCTGAAGAAGTGGCGCGCGATCATGGAGGCCTATGAAAAGGGCGGCCACGCCTATCACGCGACGATGCCCACGGACGCGATTGTCGGCTTCCGCGACGCGATGGTCGAGACGCAGGCGATGGGATTCGAGGCGGCGAAGGCCGCACAATGGGCGCTGGGCCGCGCGGTGCGTGCGCTGATGGCTGAGAAGGGGGTTCCGTCGGTGGCCGCCGAGGGCTTCCAGGCTCCGGGGGTGGTGGTCAGCTACACCAGCGACCCCGAGGTGCAGAGCGGTGCGAAATTCCGGGCCGAAGGGTTGCAGATCGCAGCGGGGGTTCCACTGCAGGTCGGAGAGGGGCCGGAGTTCAAGACCTTCCGGCTGGGACTTTTCGGGTTGGACAAGCTGAAAGACGTTGATGCGACGGTCGCGCGGCTGCGTCGGGCGGTCGAAGCGGTCCTGTAAGCCACATAGGCCGGACAGGAGCATCCGGCCTGTGCGGTTTTGCAGTCATCCGGTGGTTGCCCCTTGGTGCCTATGACCGCTTTTACGCCTGGGTCTGTGTCGGATGTTGTTGGGCAGCGCGCAGTCTCGGGAAGACCGCCAGTCGTCCGGACTTGGACGGCTACCTTTGTCAGGATGCTTGCGGCCCTTGCAGGGACTGCCGCTGCACTGTGCAAGACTGCATGAAGTTTCAGGAAGGATCGGTCTTTGTGCCCTTTGGGCCGAGGCCTAGGCCCGCCCGCATCAGCATCTGGCGCACGGGCCGTGCCGAATAAAGCGCATCCAGCGCCTTGGCGCGAAGGTCGCGGAGGATTGGCGCGTGGGCCATAGACGCGCGGTTCAGCAGGTCGATTCCGGTGACGCGGGCCTGAACCTCAAGGTGACGCTGGCGGTGATAGGTTTCGGTGACGGCAGGCTGGCCCGGGTCGTCGCGGTGCTGGTCGGCGAGGGTCAGGAGTGTGCTCAGGTCGGCAAGGCTCATGTTCAAGCCCTGCGCCCCGATTGGCGGGACGACATGGGCGGCCTCGGCCAGAAGGACGGCGCGCGGGCCGGACAGGCGATCGGCAATCTGGCTGATGATCGGCCAGACCGAGCGCCGCGAGATAAGCGTCAGGGGCCCGAGGACCCTGGCAGAACGGGCGGTCATCTCGGCCTCGAACGCGGGGACGGCCAATGCGGCGAGGCGCGCGATTTCCGGGCCGGTCTCCATCCAGACCACGGCAGAGGCCGGGCGGCCGTTGCGGTCGGGCAGCGGCACGAGTGTGAAGGGGCCACCCTTGCGGTGCACCTCGGTCGAGACGTTCTGGTGCGGGATGTCGTGAGCGACGGCAAAGGCCAGCGCCTTCTGACCGTATCGGGTGGTTCTGGCTGCAATGCCAAGGGCTTCGCGCACGGAGGACGTGCGACCATCGGCCCCGATGACAAGCTTCGCCGCAATCTGCGTGCCATCGGTGAAAGTGACCAGCGCCTCGGCCTGTCGGGTCAGCATCCGGGCGAAGCCGATACCCGGACGGAAGCTGACGTTGGGCAAGTCGGCCAGTCGGGCGACCATTTCGCGACGGAGAAGCCAGTTCGGCAGGTTCCAGCCGAAGGGCGCGTCCGAAATGTCGGAGGCGTCGAAGTCCTTGGTGAGGCGGGCCTCGGGCTCGGGGCCGCCTGCGTCGATGATGCGCATGACCTGAAGCGGGGCGGCGTGGGGCGCAAGGCGCGACCAGAGACCGGCAGCCTGCAGGACCGGGATCGAGGGTTGCAGGAAAGCGGTGGTGCGCAGGTCCGCGCCGTCAGCATCGACGTCTGTCACCGGCGGGGTGGGATCGACGCAGATCACGCTGAACCCGGCCGAGCCGAAGGCGCATGCCGCGGCAAGGCCGGCGACGCCGCCGCCGGAGATCAGGATGTCGGTGGTTTCGCGCATGAATGGCCTCCGCCGGTCAACATAGGCCGCGCGGAGGGGCGGGGCCAGAGGGCAGGACGTCTCAGGGTATGGCGAGAATGACGAGTAAGATGAACATCACCGGGACAATGGCGAGCGCGGTCAGGACGAGGGCAGGGAGGCCCCACGTCTGGATTGCAAGGACAAGGGCGGTCAGCGCGATGACGAGAAGGTAGTAGATCGTGTCAAGCTCGCGTTCGACGGCGCGGATTACCCCGCCGATTACGGGAAGGGCCCGGAAAAGGCGGCCAATGAGGCTTGACGCGGCGAAGGTGGTGGCGGTCATCGGAACCTCGGTCATTGTGGCACCCAGATAGATAGGGGCCAGCTGCGCGGCGGGCATGTGACCGGTTGTCACCCCACGAGGCGGCCCAGAAACGCGGCGAGGTCGTCGGTGTGGTGGTGGATGTGGTCCGCGGGAGCGGGTGCTGGCGCGACATGGACGGTCTGCATGCCAAGCGCGTGGGGGACGGCGAGGTTTCGCGTGTCATCCTCGAACATGGCGGCGGATCTGGGGTTCAGACCGTCCAGAGCGAAGACTGTGGTAAAGGCCTGGGCGTCGGGCTTGGGGTGAAACTCGGCATGCTCGACCCCGTAGATCGCGTCGAAAAGACTACCAAGCCCCCGCGCAGCAAGGACTTTTTCGGCATAGGGCCTGCATGCATTGGTGTAGATGATCTTTCGGCCGGGCAGGGCTGCAACAGCGCGCGCAAGGTCGGGGTCGGGCGACAGGACCGAAAAGTCTATGTCGTGCACTTCGTTCAGGTAGGGTCCGGGATCGACGTCATGTTCGCGCATCAGGCCTGCCAGCGTCGTCCCGTAGGTCTGCCAGTAATAGGCACGCAAGTGATCCGCGCGCGCCCGGTCGACCTGAAGCGCCTGCATAACCCAGTTGGTCATCTTGACCTCGATCTGGTCGAAAAGGCGCATATGCGGCGGGTAAAGTGTATTGTCGAGGTCGAAGACCCAGGTGGTGACATGGCTGAAGTGCTGCTTTGGCATGGGCAAGGGTGTAGTCCGGGGCTGCGGCCTTGGGAAGGGTTGATCGCGGGGGGGGCCGCGCGTTAGGGTCCGGTCCGCGCAGGGGGCCGCGCTTGGGGGACGGACACGGTGCAGAAAGACGCCTATACGCTGTTGATGGAAGCAATCGAGGCCGGGGTCTACAAGCCCGGCGACCGGCTGGTGGAAAGCGAGTTGGCCGAACGTCTGGGGGTCAGTCGAACGCCGGTCCGCGAGGCGCTGCAGCGGCTTGAGACACAGTCGATGCTGACGCGGGACGGGCGCAGCCTGATCGTGGCATCGCTGGACCACAACCAGCTGTCCGAGCTTTACACCGTGCGGACCGAGTTGGAAGGGTTGGCTGCCCGGCTGGCCGCCCGGCATGCGACGCCAGAGGAAGTGCGCGTCCTGAAAAGCATGGTGGCCGAGGAGCGGGTTCGAGTGGGTGCGGTGGAGGTGGGGGAGGAATAGGAGGTGGAGGAGCAGCATTAGGCGGAGGAGGGGC
>WOUW01000044.1 GCA_009773055.1 Paracoccaceae bacterium | reverse complement strand
GATGGAGAGCGGGCCGGGGCTGGCTCATCTCTCAATCCCAAGGTTCCGCATAACCCGCACCATGCACAGGAATAAGACGCTTCCATAGAGTCAGGATAAAGAGTGGTGGAACATCGCGCGGTGACGGAAGTCAGCAGAATGGGCTTTCGAGCTATCGTACCAAGCATGAATAGGCTGGTAGTCGTCGACCGTGCCGCCCCATTTTTTCACCGAGGACAGGGCGTGGTGGTAAGGATGGGCCATCGCATCCTCCTCAGAAATCATGGGTGTAGAGTTCGGACGACGTGAAGCGTTCGTTGAACTCGAGGTGGATGGAACGGGCTGCGGCGTCGAAGCAGAACTCGCCAAAGGCGCCGTCGTTGTTTTCCCAACCGCCGTGGGTGTCGCTCAGGAAGTCATAGGCCAGTTGCTCGACGACATCTTCGAGGGAAAGCTGGCGCATCTCGATCTCGGGATTGTCCCAGGTCAGCGCGGCGTAGCCGATTTCCATGGCGGGGAATTCGACGGCGAGATCGCCGTTCCAGGCCGCGATGCTTTCGATCTGGCCGCTGTCACCCTCACCGTCGAAGGTCACGGTGACATGGGTGATACCGGCGGCGGCAAGCCCGTCGAAAAGCCGGTCGCGATTGGCGGGACGCAGCGCGTCGCTCCGGGCGGCGCGTTCTGCTTGCGCGGCGAAGATCGCCGCGAAATCGACGGTCGAAGGAGGCAAAGGGGCCGCAAGGGTGGGTTCAATCTGGGTCATGGGGATCTCCGGGAAGAGGGGAACGGGATGAAACCGGACCGGGTGCTTTCTCTCGCCCCGATCGGCTCGCCACACCCCCCGCCCTCCTCTGTCTCTCGGTGTTCACGCGGCGATCTGCAGGGCGCGGGCGGCGAAGGCGCGCCAGAGGGGATCGACCAGCCGCGCCTCGAGGAGGTCGGCGCGCTGTCGCAGGCGGGCGGCCAAGTCGGCCTCGCGCCAGTCGCTTGCTCGCAGGGATTGGGCGCGCAGCGCACTCGCCTCGGTGACCACCGAGCGCGCCTCACCGGCGTCCTTAACCGGGTGGCACCAGGCGACGCAGCCCGAGGCGGCGAGACCGGCCAGAACCAACCGATCCTCGCGGTCGAGAACGGCAAGGATCTGCGTGCCGTCCTCGGGAACCAAGGCATCTGCGGCGCTGATCGCGCCCTCCATAGCTTCCGCGAGCGTCGAGAACCGTGCCAGCACGACAGGCGGCGCGGTGCCTGACAATGCCGCCGCCGGATGCAGGTTTGGCGTCGTCAGCGCGAAGGACAGGCTGGGATCGAAAGCCGCTGTGGCCAGCGGCGGGGGAAGAGCGGCAAGCGCACCTGCGGGAAGCAGCGGGGCAACGTGATCGAACATGGGGGAAACCTCCGGCGGCGCGGGGGCCTCTCCTCCCGCTTCAACCGCCAAAGACAAAACCGCCGCCCTCTTCCTCGAAAGGGCGGCGGCAAGTTCCTGAATGGCGGCAACTGTGCGGTCACATCTTGCCGAGGCCGCGCAGCGAGACCTCGTATCCCGCGCCAACGATGATGTGGTCGTGCAGCGTCAGGCCAAGGAAGCGGCAACCCTTCTGGATTTCCTTGGTCATCGAAAGGTCGGCCTCGGACGGGGTCGGATCGCCGGACGGATGATTGTGGATTAGGATCAGTGCACTGGCGCCGAGGATCAGCGCGCGCTTGATCACTTCGCGCGGATAGACCGGGACATGATCGACCGTGCCAACTGACATCCGCTCGTCGGAAATCAGCCGGTTCTTGCGGTCTAGATAGAGGACGTGGAACCGCTCCTCTGGTCCCCTCACCGTGACGGCACAGTAGTCGCAGACGGCAGCCCAGGAGGTCAGGACCGGGTTGTGGTTCAGATAGCGGCCAAGGATTTCGCGAGCCTCGAGGATCACGGTTTCTTCTTGCGGGGTCATGGGATCGATTCCGGAAAATGAAGGGCAGTTCGTCGCCGGTCTGCGATGCGCAGGCGGCGAGGAGATTGCCGGGAAGGGAGAGGGCAGATGGAACAGCGCGCCCCCTGCCCCGCCGAAGGCGCGGGATCGTGGAGGCGCGACGAAGGCCGGGCTCAGCCGACGCGGTCGAGGAGCTTCTTGGCCCGGCCTTCCATGTCGAGGCGGGCGTCCTGCTGGGTCTTATCCCGCGCAAGCCGGGTGATCCCCTGAACAAAGTCAAAGATGCTCTCGGGCGGCCGATGTTCCTCAAGGAACACCTTTTCGATGATCTTGCTGGTCTCGGCCTTGGAGAAGCCATGCTTTCTCAGGAACTCACCCCGCTCGTCATCGGTCCGCGCCACGATCTGCTGCCGCGCCGCCTTGATGCCGTTCACAAAGCCCTGCGCCGAAGAATTGGCGAAGCGGGTCAGCGCCGGGGCGGCCTCATGGGCAAAGCGCGAAGCGGCATATTTCGAATGGCGGATGGTGATTTCCTGGAAGTCTTCGACGCCCCAGAGGTTCCGGTTCTGACAAACCGCGCGCAAGTAAAAGCTTGCGATGCCAAGGGTTTTCGCGCCAACTTCCGAATTCCAGCAGTAAAATCCCCGGAAGTAAAGGTCGGGCGAGCCATCGGCCAGACGCCCCGCTTCGATCGGGTTGTGATCATCGACCAGGAACAGGAAGACATCGCGATCCGAGGCATAGAGCGTCGTCGTATCGCGGCTGATTTCGACATCGGGGTTGTAGACCCCGGTCGACCAGTCGAGCGTGCCCGGCACTTTCCACCGCGTGTCGCCGGTGCCGTTGCCCGCGATCCGCTGGACCGCCTCAACGAGTTCGTGGTCATGGATACGGCCGTAATCCGGACCGGTCACCGCGCGCAGTTCTGTGCGGCCATCCTCGGTCTCGAAGGTCTTCACCTGCTCGGCGCGATGGGAGGAAAGGCCGTACTGCAAATTGATTGCTGCGAGAGGCGCGGGCAGTTGCCGCAGGTAGGAGGCCGGTGCGCCCACGATGCTGGCGAGCTGGCCGAAGGCCCAATGCGTCGGCGCGACCGGTTCCTGCGCTCGAGGCAGGATAAGTTGCATCCGCTCCGCATTGTCGCGGGACGCCTCGACCCGGATCTCGGGCGTCTCGACGATGCGCGACCGGCTCCGCTCCGACCGCCCCTTCACCGAGGCCCAGAGGTCGTCGAGCGACAAATACCTCTCGTCATCTGGCCGGTTGAACCATTCCGACGAGACGCGCCCGTTCCGCTCGCCCCGGCTCACATCCACCTTGTAGCCACCGGTCTTGCGCGTCTGCACCGGTTCAAGAACTTCCTGAACGCCCATAAGTCACACTCCGCGACAGGTGCCGGAAGCCACTCTCCCAGACCCTCAACCCGTCACCGGAAAACCAGCCCAACTCGGACTCTCGATTCCTGCTGCAAATTGGGACTGACGGTCTCCGTCTGGGCATAAATCCCCAGTTCGAAGAAATCGGGCGGCTTCACGAAGGCGAATTCATGATCGACACATTGACCAAGTTCTTCGAAAGCTACCCGCAGAGCTTCCTGGATACGAACGGCCCCTTCAGGGGCGGGATTTCCCCGGAACTGATGGATCGCATGCTGGAGTTTCGCGATCGGCAGCTGCATGTCTTGTCCTATGCGCACCACTATCGGGTCGACCAGGAAACGGTCCAAATGCTGACCGACCTCGCCTATGGCACGAAGCCTGCTGGCCGCGAGGAAATCTACCGAGAGGCCCAATTCCCGTTTCCGGCACTCCTTGTCGAGTGCCCAGACCCAACCGGTGAAGGCTCCTATGTTGCCCTGACGACGGTGGTGGATAACTGTATGTACACGCAACGCATGATCGTTACCGCCAACGGGATCGTCCCAAGTCTCCTGGTTTTGAAATCCTCGGGCCTGAAAGGCGAATTGATCTTTACCCCTACCTATGAAGCGGCACTGTTGGGACCGAAGCATCCAGAAGGTGAGGCCGCCCTTAAAGGCGAAAGCGAAGTCTGCAGCCACTTCGTGGCGGTCGTGGCCACGATGTGTTCGATGCTGAAATATAAGGGCATGATCGAAACCGAGGAGGTTCAAGCGTTCAGTCGACCTGAGCGGCGGCGCGCCGAAAAGGCAGGGAAGCCGCTTCCCGACACGCTTGTTACCCGTGTTCGGCTGGGGTCCGCTGGCAAGATCCAGCTGAAGGCAACGCATGTAGAGCGGGATACTGATGACCCCTCAGGTAAGAGGCGCGCGCACTGGGTAGCGGGCCATTACATGAAACACATGGCGAGACCTGAAAAGGTGTTTCGTATGCCGCATATCCGGGGCGCCGGTCCCGTGATTCCGCAGACGCGCCGAGTTGAATTGCCCGAGATCGCAGATCAACTGGCAACGAAGGAGCGACTTGCGACCACGGGTGAGGTCGAATAGCCAGCGGCAGCTTCGGGCATCACTGCCAACCTCCTCCTACACGATCGTTCGGCCCGCCAGGTTGGTGTCGGACAAAGAAACCGACCGCAATGAGGCATTGCAAACCGTGGAACTCAGATATCCGATCAACCTGATGGGGGCAGAGGGCGGCGCCGAAAACGGCGACGTCGTGACCCGCGACGGTGAATTTCTTGGAACATGGTCCTTTGCAAAGAACGAAGCCGAGGAGACCGGCATTTTTCACTTCACCGCAGATGGTGAGGCGGAACCGAGGTTTTCCGAGAGCGTCCCGTTCCTGACCAGCGGATTGCTCACCGGTCAGGCTATGAGCAATCTGTGCCGATCCATACGAGATTGGCACGAGGGGCAGCCGTAACTCGCATCTTGGCATCAGCGGCAGCTATTCTGGCCCGGCGGGCATCCCCGCCGGGCCAGGTAGTGGGTCGGCTCAGAAGCCGACCTCGTCGTCGCGATCGACCAGTTCGGGCGCATCGCCCTCGGCCGCCTTGGGGCGGCTGAGGAAGTCGATCTTTTCGGCGATGATCTCGCAGCCGTAGCGGTCGACGCCCGCCGCATCGGTCCACTTCGTGTAGTGGATGCGGCCTTGGACCAAGAGCTTCATGCCCTTCTCGCAGTTCTCGGCGACCGACTTGCCGAGGCCGTTGAAGCAGGTGATGCGGTGCCATTCGGTGTCCATCACGCGGTAGCCGTGCTCGTCCCGGACCGCGCGGCCTTCAGAGAGGCGCGGGCGTGAGGTGGCGAGGGTGAAGTGGGTGATCTTCGTGCCGCCCTGGGTGGTGCGGGCCTCCGGGGCCTGACCGATGTTGCCGGCGAGGATGACGATGTTCTGCATGGTGGTTCTCCTGGATTTCGCTGAAGGGGCCATCCCTTCGACAAGACCCGTCAGAAGCCTGTCGGGAGACGTCCGCACGGCTGGGCCATGGACCAGGCGGAAACCCCCGAGGGCCCGGGGTGGCGCGGGCAGCCCTGGCACGGGGCAACACGGCCCGGGCAGGAGTTGGGGTTGCGGGCAGGAAACCGAACAGGCTTAGGGGATTGTCCGTCGAAGGGGAGGTGCCTCAGCCGGATCACAGGGGGAGAAACCCAAGCAGACACGTTCAGATCGATCTCATCCGGCAATATCAGGCCCAGGGGGAACCATCCCGGAAAGGGAGAGTGGGATCACCAAGCCCAACCAGCCCCCCCTGCCCCGCTCGTCTCTTGCCGCGCGGTCCTTGCACGATTACGGCTGCTGCATTGGATCAACCGGAGCACCCGATGCCTGATTTCAACCTCGCGGTCCTGTCGCTCGCCGATCTGCGGGATTTGCAGAAGTCCGTGGCCAAGGCGATTTCCACATTCGAAGCCCGGCAAAAGGCGGAGGCCCGCGAAAAGGTCGAGATGCTCGCCAAGGACCTCGGCTTCACCTTGGCCGAACTGACGGCCCTGGAGGAGCCGAAGCGCAAGCGGGCACCATCGACGAAGATCTACCGGCACCCCGAGAACCCGACCCTCACCTGGTCCGGGCGGGGACGCAAGCCGGGCTGGTTCGCCGCCCATGTCGATGCGGGCAGGGACCCGGAAGAGCTGCTCGGCTGAGAAAGCCGTGGCGACGCGCTGCCGCCTTGGCGGGGGTCATGCAGGCCCCTGCCCTGCCGGATCGATGCCCCTCCAATCACGGTAGGCCCGGGCCTCATGTCCGTGTGCTTTGCATTCGGCACAGAAGCAGGCCTCGAAACCCGTCGACGGTTTCGTGCCGACGAAAACCGCAGGCCGCCCGCATTCATGGCCAAAGGTGCCAGGCTCCGCGTTCACGCAGCGCGGCCAAAGACCGCCGAGCGCGGCAACGGGACGAGAATAGCCGGTTGGAAAACCATAGGGAAAGCAGGTCGCGGCCATGCGCGATCTCCTTGCTTGCGCTGAAGGGAATGCCGACCTTGCGTCGGTGCCTTGTGCCAGTCGGCGTGTACGACGGGCAGGCGAAGGGCCCGGGATGCGCAGCCGCGCCGCCCGGGCCTTTGAGAGAGACGTGGGGATTAGCCCCACGGGTCGTGCTCTCCAATCACCAAAACCTCGTCACCGTCGATTTCATCGGCGGGGACGGCGCCATAGGAGCCATCCCCAGCCTGGAAGACCACGATGGCAACCATCAGCGTGGCGGCGAGGCTGGCGGCGTAGGCGTGTGCATCTTTGCGGGACATCTTTTCGGCTCCTGTCTGGGAGGCGGAGGACCATCCCCCGCGCGACAGGACCCCGAAGGCCCGAGACGGTCTGACATCACCGGGTGCGTTCGGGCATGCCCCGAATCCGCCCGGCGGCACGGGTTCACCCCGTAGTCCGAGCCCTTGTGGCTTGATCTCGAAGACCGGCCTCGGGCCAAGGAAGGGACGGGCGAGCGGGGGATGGTGCTCTGGCCACAGGAGCCGCCAAGATTGTCCGCATTCTGTGGATGCTCAGCCCGCCAGCCTTGCAGCCAGGATGAAGGTCAGAGCGATTGACCTTGGGGATGGACCCTATGGTACCCTGCCCCCGATGCCGGGGACAGGGTCATGTTGGGAGAGCACCGCCCTCGGGCGGGCTGATGGTTTCTTTCGCAAAGGCTCAGGCGGCGAGGTCGACCTCCCCTGCCCCACCGTCGTCACTGTCGCCGACCACTTCCAGCCTTGCGTTGCGATAGCCCTCCCGGGCGATCCAAAGCTCGGCGGCGGCCCTATTGGCCGCGAGGTGCAGCAGCTCGCTCGTGCCGCCGAAGTCGAGCAGGATCTTCACCTGCCCGGGTTGCGGCACCTCGACGACTTCGAAGGCCAATGTGCTGTCGGCGGAATGGCTGCGCATGATGGTGACAAGGATAATGCCGTCGGAAGAGAAGTTGCCCTCGTGCAGCGTGAAGGAGGCGGGCGCGGTCCAGGTTTGATGGGGGCGCGGCGGTTCCTTCTTCACAAGGCGGCCGATGCCGTTCGACCGCTCCCAGGCAGCGAGCTTCTTGGTGAAGCGCGCGGGCGGTTTGGGGCTGCCGTCGGAGTAACGGACCAAAGCACCCAATGGCGCGGTGTCGATGATGGAGTTTGCAGACATGATTCCTCACTCTGAATGCGAAGAAACGCACTCATTGCATTGATATTGTTTGGTTTTATGTGAAGTGCGGGCGGGTTTCCCCGCCCCCGAAGCTTCAGATCACTCGGCGGCGATCATTTGCGCCGTCTCGGGCGGCAGATCGGAGACGAGGAAGGCCGGAAGGTCGATGTCCTCGAGGGTTTCGACAGGGTCTGCGGTCAAGTCGTCACGATCCCCCACGTCACCGCCCTGCCCCTCCGTGCTTGCCTCACCCTGCAGCGCAACCAGATCGGCACGGCGCAGGACCTCCGGCAACCAGCCGCTGCCCTTGAGGAGCCGCTCGGCCTCCGTGGCCATCTCGGTCTTCTTGAGATGGTCGATCAATTGCGCCGCGCCTTCGCCCTTCGCCTCGCGCACAGCCTCGACAATCCGGACCTTGGGCACGCGGGAGAGATAATTTTCCGCCGTGGGTTCCCAGCCCGCTTCGACCATGTCGAGATCGACGGCCTTTGCCAGCATGTCGGCATGCTTCATGCGGCGGGTGAGACCGGAGGCCGAGATGCCCGCGCCATAGGGGTTCACCCGCTCATGGAGCGCGTTGACGCCTTGGGAGAGGCAATGGGCCAAGAGCGAGAGACGGCTCGCGGCATCAAGCGCCGTGAGATAGTCCCAGAGCCCAGCATCATCGCCCAGAGGGAGCTCGGTCTCCCATGCCGCATGACGCTCCTCGATGGCCTGGGCCACTGCGCTGTCCTTCAGGTCCGGCGCCTGCGCGGCCATGTAGACTGGGCGCACCGAGGCCTCGAGGCAGGATCCCGAGGACGACGACGTGCGGAAGGTGTCGGTCACTAGCTTCAGAAGCAGAAGGGTCAGGGCCACCTCAGGCGACCGCCCCAGGGCCTCGCGCAGCGCAAGGGTGCGGTGGGCTGTGAGTTCCATGACCAGCCGCTCGGGCAAGGGCTTCAGCGCGCCGTCGTCTTCCTCGTCGGGCAAGGCCGAGAGGGGCTGACCTGCCGAGGTAATCACCGTGCCATAGGCGCTGATTGCTGCGCCCTGCCCGTCCGACGCGCCATGGTCGATGCCATCGTCTGGGTTGACCCCGGTCTCGATCGGTGCCTCGTCTTCGGGCCGCACATAGCCACGATGGAGGACCAGCTTGCCCTCACGGTCGAAGGTGACGAAGACCCCTGCCCGCCCGATCTCCACCGGATCGAAGATCACGGGCCGGGTCTCCAAGGCTTCCATTGCATCGGCCAGTTCGCTGAGACGAGCGTCAATGTCCGCGGGGATTTCGTCGGCTTCGGACCACTCGGCGTCGAGTGCCTGGTATTCGGCGAGAAGCTTGGCATGCTCGGCTGCCTCGGCCTCCGACATCGCCGCAGCTTCGCCGGACAGACGACGCAGCCCATAGCCGAAGCCGTAGGGCAAGTCTGCCGCAACCTCGACCCATTTCCAGCCCTCGGCGACGAGCGCCTGAGCCACGGCCTGCAGCTTCTCGCCGACGAGGCGCTCCAGAAGCGCGACGTCTTCCAGCCAGCCGCCATCGTCGCCCTGGAAGAGATCCCGCGCCACGGTCCCGCCCGCCGCTTCATAGGCCTCGATGCCGACGAAGACCGCGCGGCGATCCGACGCGCGGACCGAGGTCTCGGTCAGCATGCGCCGGATGGCGTAAGGTTCCTTGTTCCACGAGCCCTTCACCGCCTCCCAGACTTGCAGCTGGCGCGCAGTATCCGACGTCACGGTAAAGGCCATGAGCTGCTCCAGCGTCATGCCGTCTTCGGCATAGACGTCGAGGAGGGCAGGGGCGACGGAGGTCAGCTTCAGCCGTTGGCGCACGACATGGGGCGTCACGAAGAAGGCAGCCGCGATCGCCTCATCGCCGAGGCCCTTTTCGCGCAAGGCAGCGAAGGCGCGGAACTGGTCGAGCGGGTGCAAAGCGACGCGCTGCATGTTCTCGGCCAGCGAGTCATCCTCGGCGAGGATCGCGGACCCGGCGTCCCGCACGATGCAGGGGATCGGCGCGGTCTTGGCCAACCGCTTCTGCTTCACCAGCAAGGACAGCGCCTGGAAGCGGCGCCCACCGGCCGGGATCTCGAACTTGCCGGTCTCACCGCCTGCCTCATCCAGCACGGGCCGGACGTTCAGGCTCTGCAGGAGCCCACGGCGGGCGATATCTTCCGCCAGCTCCTCCACCGACATCCCGGACTTGATGCGCCGGACGTTGGACTGGCTCAACACCAGCCGGTCGAAGGCGATATCGCGCGAGGGCGACAGGGTCACATTCTGAGCAGCTTTTGCCATCAGACCATCTCCACGACGGGCGCCGGAAGCCACTCTCCCGATCTCATTCACCGTCACCCTTCACCTGCACTTCTCTGACTTTTCTTCGTCTTGACGCGTGTCGCGCAAACTTGGGTGAGACATGGTTGTCTTTGACCAGCGCATTAAGTCGCCACTGGGGGAGCCGCGGTAGTCAAAATGAAGGATGCAGCTGGTCTTCGTAGCAATGTCCACCGCGGTGGACATCACACAGGCACAGACGTCGAAACCGAAAGTGTTGCCAGAATGGCTGATGGTCTGAAGCTATCGGCCCTCTTTCCAAGCGTGATGCTGTGGAAATAGGCTGCGTAGTTTCTAACCCGAGTTCCAAGTTGCAGGAGGATGAAGATAGCAGTTGCTGTGCGCCTAGAACCCACTCGCTTGCTGGCTTCGTTGAAGGTGCCCGGTTGAATACCCATCATCGGCGCGAGGTTCTGTGCATGTCTTTCGATGTCGTCCCATGTTCGGAGCCCCGCTGGAGCGAATGCCGTAGCTTCTCGGCAAATCGCGGTCAGCGTTGGGACGGAGGGAAGCAGATCGCTCTCGACTCTTTCAGATTCTTTTTTTTCTTTTTCGGACTTAGAAAGGTGCCGGACAGTTTGACCGTCATTGGCGGGCAGTTTTGTTGTAATTTTAACGTCCACCACGGTGGACATTTGACCAAGATGGTTCGTGACCTGATCCAGCAGGCAACGATATTCGTCCACTGCCAACTTGCGTCGCATCATTCTGCGAGCGTTTTCTGAAACGGCGCTTCCGGGTTCGATAGTGTCGATATGAGCCAGACCGACGAGAATTTGTTTCCGCAGGAAGACCTGATCGCGGCGGGTCTCTTCGAGTTCTGCGGCAGCATCAAGGAAATCACCGGCGCGTTTCAATAGCGGTGAAAGCGAAAGGCCAAAGCTGACGACCCGACCATCACGCGAGCTGACGCGATAGCGCTTTCGGTTTGGGCTGTCGTGGCGCTCGATCATCCCAAGATCGATGAAACGGTCGATGTGACGACGAAGGGTCCGCTCGTCGATACCGCCGACTCTTCGGCAGATCTCGAAGTTCGATGCGAACACAGTGTCCCCTTGCCCTGGCCGCAGGAAGCTGATGAGGGCCTGCAGGGTCTGGATATGCCCCGGCTTCAGTCCGAAGACACACCTTGCATCGCGCAAGGCTCGAAAGACCGCCCAGATGTCGGGAGGCGTACAATTCTCATGCCGGTCGCGCTGTCTGGCGCCGGCGGTACTTGTGGAAACCTGAGTGAATGCCATGTTTGTTGAACGACGGCCACGTCGGCCCATAGCTTTCCCGGCCTCTCGCACGATTTCTCGTGCAGAAGGCAACAAAAATCATGTCCACCGAATCGGCGACTCTTGACCGGTATGTGGGAGATTGCTACATCATAGGTGCAAATCGATGATGGGCTCTCCGAGGGAAACCTTGGGGGGCTCTTTCTTTTTTGGCCTTCGCTACTCTCCTTCTGCTCGCGTTACATGTTTAGGGGCGGGGATCAGTCTTCCTGCCTTCGCTCTTCCAGCCATTTCTGGAAGAGGTCACGAAGCGTGGCTTCGGCGCGTTCCTCCAGCCAGAGGCCGAAATCTGGATTGTCCTTGCGGTTGACTTTAATCCCGATGGACTTGGCGTCGACGGAGAGGGTCGCAACAACCTTGCCACCCTCATCCTTCACCGTGGAACTGCGTCCCTGCGCTGAGAGGCTTGTTGAACTCTTCGCAGCCCGCTGACAGGCACTGTACACAGTCTGGAACCTGTCGATGCCGGTAGCGTCTTGGGGCAGGGCAGCGAGGGCTGCTCGCGCAACCTCGGTAAGGGGGACCTTTGGGGCGAGAGCTGCAAGATCACCCCACTGACGCCGCCCGGTACCATGCGCCGGGCCGATGAGTCTGATCAACTCGTCGGGAAGTTGTTCGATTACCACTCGGTGATTAGAGATGCCTTGCCTCGTCAATCCAAGTGCGTCCTGGATGACGCCGGGCTTATATCCGGCTTCTTGCATCTCCTTGATGAACAAGGCTTTCTCAATAAATGACGGATCTAGGCGGAGGTTGTTCTCTTGTCCTTGGGCGATCAGCGAAGCGTCGTCATCCAAAGTCCGGACGATTGCCTTGACCGGTCCGCCAACTTTTCTAATCGCGGCAAGTCGCCTGCGCCCGTAAACGACGCGGTAGCGATCCGGCTGGTCAGAGGGCCGAACCATAATCGGGACCTGCTGGCCATGCTTGCGGATGCTTTCGGCTAGCAAGTCGATACCGTCGTCTTCGAAAGCCAGCCGGTCCCGCAAGCCATCGACCTCGATCTGATCAGGGTCAATATCTCGGATGGAGTTGGCCGTGATCTCTCGAAGTGACTCTCGCAGGCCGCCAACGGATCCGCCAAGCTTTGTCGGTTTTGCTGGGGCAGGGGACGAGGCCACGTCCACAGGAGGTTGGTTGAAGATATTTCGGCCCATCAGCGTCGACCCCATGCCATTTGAATCGTCTGCTCAAGCTCGTCCGCGACGTTGTTCACGCTGCTCATGGCCCGGTCGATCGTCTTGCGGATCAACTGGCTCGGATCGACTTCATATATCGTCTGCTGCGTCATTCCGGCGTCCGAAATCGCCGTGGACTTCAGCATAGGTTCCGTCATGACTTGGCCAGCCAGGATCGAACGCAGATACCCTGCCATCTGCGTCTGCGGACCATCTGATGGTTCGTAGCGTGTGATCAGGAACTTCACAAAATCCCAGGCCACCTTTCGCCCGATCGCCTCTTCGACGGTCTGCACGGTCTCTGAAGCAAGTTTTAGGAACTGGCTCATCGAGGCGATATCGAGCATCCCCGGCACCACCGTGACCAAAAGTCCTGTCGATGCTGCAAGAGCAGTCAGGGTCAGGAACCCAAGCTGCGGCGGGCAGTCGATCAGCACCAGATCATAAACTGCGGCGACTTCGTCGAGCGCCAGCGACAGCCTTTCGGCAAAGATAGGCTGCACGCGACGCGCCAGGGCATTCGCCGTCTCGGTTTCGTACTCCGACAGGAGCAATCCAGCGGGTACCATGTCTAGGTTGTGGAAGTAGGTCTTCTGAATGACCGATGAGAGCGGCACTTTGTTTTCATAGCGCAGGGCGTCGTAGACAGTGCCGCTTTCTGCAAACTCCAGCTCGGGCCGGATGCCGAAAAAGGTGGTCAGGCTGGCCTGCGGATCAAAGTCCAGCGCCAGCACCCGATATCCTCGAAGGGCGAACCTCTGGGCAAGATGGATCGTGGCTGTGGTCTTTGAACTGCCGCCCTTGAAATTGACGACCGAGACGATTTGAAGTCGATCGCCGTCCCGGCGGCCCGGCAAATACGCGTCAGCATTCTTTCCGGTCCGGGCAAGGATGTCGCGCAGGGTGTCGATCTCTTCAGCTGAGTAGTAGCGATGCCCACGTCCGTCAGTGAAGACCTCCGGAAAGCTCCCATCCTTATGGCGGTTGCGTAGATTCGACGGGCTGACACGAAGCAGTTCAGCCACCTCCGTTGAACTGAAGCGCCGCAGCGACTTGCGTTCCTCCGGTTGAAAGGCAGCCCGCATTTGCCGGTTCAAAGACTCGGCCAAGCTGTCCGCAAATGCACCGATGTCGGCAGTGCCAACCCCGCGATTGAGTTTCATGCCTCGATCAGTCATTCACTGCCCTCAGGCCCCTACCAGGGCTCTTTCTGATTTTGACGGCATTAAGCCGATCTGACGCGTTTTGTCGTCAGAACCGAAATGACATGAACGCGTGAGTCCATCAAGAAGAATCTACATATGGTGGAGAAAGTTATGCACATCCCTAGCGAGCTTCAACCGAGTGCGCGTGTCCTGTGATCCATAGTCGAAACTGCAAGTGAGCGTTCAAGCTCTTCACCTTCGGTCGCCGCGTCAGAACGGCGACCTTGGAGTCCATGGCGTCTTAAGCCGGCTCGCATTGGCAGTTCGAAAGGTCGCCCAGATCACCGGAGTGTTGAAAGCAGCCCCAGTTTCTCGGCCCGCCCCAAGAGCATCTTCACCGATGACGGCTGCCAGTTGGTCCGCCCGCGGGGCGTACGCTCGCGCATCGCTTCCAGTCGAGTGCAGATCGCCTGAAGCGTGATGTCGGGGTCCGCGCCCTTTATGGCGGCGACGATGGCGGGCAGGCGGTCGTCGGTCTCGCGGCGGCCGGCGCGGGCGAGCACAGTCTCGAGCAGAAAGCCGTCGCGCACATAGGCGTTCACGGCACGTAGCAGTCGGCTCTGCGTCCACTGGCGCTCGCGGGGTAGGGGGCCGTTGACGATGCGCACTACGTCTTCCCAGGCCATGTCGGGGCGCAGGCGGCGGACATGGGGAACCCAGTCCTGCGCCGTCTCGTTCAGGCGCTCCATGTAGCCGTCCTGTCGCGCCAGCCGCACCTTGCGCAGCGCCGCCGGATCCCGGGCGCGCAGGCCCGGATTGCCGCCAACCCGGCCTTCGGTCCGTGCGCTGGCCAGGCCGGCCTTGGTGCGTTCGCGGATCAGGGCGCGCTCGAACTCAGCGGCGGCGCCCAGGACCTGGAGGGTGAACTTGCCCTGCGGCGAGGACGTGTCGATCGGGTCCATGATCGAGCGGAAGAAGGCGCCTTTCGCCTCCAGCCGCTCGATCACTTCCAGCAAATGCGAAAGCGACCGCGCCAGACGGTCGATGCGCACCACCACCAGCGTGTCGCCCTTGGCGATCCGCTCGAGCACGCGGGCCAGCACTGGCCGCGCGCGGTTCCCGCCTGATGCTTGCTCCTCATGGATCTCGGCGCAGCCCGCAGATTTCAGGGCCTGCGACTGGGGCAGGGGGGTCTGATCCTCGGTTGAGACGCGCGCATAGCCGATCAGGGGCATCAAAACAGGTCGTTTGCAGTTGCACATACCACTAATAAACGACCGAATGACTCTACGAGACGACGTTTTGGATGGGACCGAAGCGTCTTCGCAGGGCGGCGCTTGTGCTGCTGGCGAATCGCTTAGTCAAAC
>WOUW01000043.1 GCA_009773055.1 Paracoccaceae bacterium | reverse complement strand
TGGTGATGCCTTCGGAGCCACGTTCCGTGTAGATCGAGGCGCCGTAGACCGTCTTGCCGTCGATGTCGCGGCCCTGGAAGAATTCAGCGATTTCCTTGAGTTCCGCGAAGGTGGCGGGGGGCGTCAGGTCGCGGCCGTATTTTTCCTTGAAGGCGGTCTGGATTTCCGGACGCTCGAACCAGTCCTTGCGATAGGTCCAGCCGACCACGTCACCGAAGGCGGGCAGCGACCAGTAGTTCGGGGTGTTCTTCGGCCACTCGGAATAGCCGGTCACTGTGGCGGGGACGAAAGCATCCATCGAGATGCCTTCCTTGTCGAAGAAGTCGTTCAGTTTGAGATACCAGCCGTTTTCGGCAGCACCCCCGATCCACTGGCTGTCGCCGATCATCAGGTCGCAGAGCTGACCGCCGGAGTTGAGTTCGTTCAGCATCCGGGCGGCGAAGTCCGGCCAGGGCACGAACTCGAAATTCATCTTGGTGCCGGACTGGGCCTCGAAGTCCTTCGACAGTTCGATCAGGGCGTTCGCCGGGTCCCATGAGGCCCAGCAGAGGGTCAGTTCACTGGCCTGGGCATTGGCCTGAGCGGCCCAGACCAGCCCAAGTGCCGCGGTTGCGGCGAGTGTCTTCCGATTCATGTAGTCCTCCCGATGTGATGATGGCGGACCCGTGCGGATGCCGGGCCTTCTTGGATTGCCGTCACCATAAACCTCGCAGCGGGAGGCTGGCAAGCATTTTTGAGGTGCGTACCTCATTTCGGTGCCACAGCCTGTTTCAAAGCGATTTGAGCAAGGGCTCAGGCGGCGGCTTCGGTCGTGTCGGTGTCCGAATCGAGCGAAACGTCCGGCCGGGGCGGCAGGTTCTCGCGCAGGACGATCTCGATTCGAATCTGTTCTTGCCCAGCGTCCAAAGGCAGGTTGTCGGCTTTGGCGCGCAGCACGCGCAGGGTTGACCGGGCAAGGTGGCCAAGGTTCTGGGTGATGACTGCGGTGATTTCGCCGCCCTCAAGCGCCTTGCGGGCATGGGGGGTCAGTTCGTGGCAAATGACCGTCAGTTTGCCGGAAAGCCCCAGTTCCTCAAGCGCTTGGGTTAGCGCGCGCAGACCGTCGCCCATGGCATAGATGCCGCGGGCGTCGGGCACATTGGCCAGCATTTCAGTCACGACCTGGCGCAAGGTCCGACCCGAGCCGTGCGTTTCAAGCGATTGCAGCACCTCGATCCCGGGGAAGTCGCGCAGCATCACCTCGTCAAAGCCGCGACGGCGTTCGACCATGTCGCGCGCGAGCAGCGACGAGCCGAGGACCAGCACTTGCCCGGGCCCACCGCCGAGGAACCGGCCCATCAGAACGCCGGCGGTCCGACCAGCGGCGCGGTTGTCGATGCCGATGAAATGGTCGCGCCCGGTGTTCGGCAAGTCCGACACCAGCGCCACCACCGGCAGCCCCCGGGCGCGCAGGGCCCGCACCGCGTCGCGAACGACCGGGGTTTCAGGTGCCATCAGCGCCACGCCCGCATAGCCGCTGTCGGGCAGTCGGGACAAAAGCGCGGCGAGGGCATGCGGGTCCTCGGGCGGAAAGCGGAGGAGATTGAGCTCGATCCGGGTGGTGGCGGCGACTTGACCCGCGTCGGTCAGGGCCTGCGCAAGAGATTGAACAAATTGGCTTTCCGTGTCGGGCAGGACGGCTGCCATCCGGTAGGATCGGCTGCGCGCGAGGTTCGCGGCGGTCAGGTCGCGGACATAGCCCAGCCGCGCGATTGCATCGTTCACCGCCTTGATCGTCTTTTCGCGAACCCCGGGCCGCGCGTTCAGAACCCGGTCCACGGTCGCAAGGCTGACCCCGGCCTCGCGCGCAATATCGTTTACTGTTGGCCGCATGACGAAGCTTTCGGAACCTTTCCGCGGACTATCGGGCTGCCTCTGATGTACGTCAATCAGGAATTCGGCGGAAGCCGCGCCGGAAAGCCCTTCACGCCGCGGGAAAAACAGGTGCATCTTCGCCAAAACGAGGAGGGAAAGATGCGGACACTTCTGCTGGTTGGCGACAGCAACACCCATGGCACCGTGCCGATGCCGAACCTCGGCTTTTCCGAACGCTTCGGACGCGATGAGCGTTGGCCGGGCCGGTTGCGGCGGCTTTTGCCGGACTGGGAGGTGATCGAGGAAGGCCATCCCGGCCGCACCACTGTGCATGACGACCCGGTGGAAGGCGCGCATCGAAACGGGTTGACGGTGCTGCCGGCTCTTCTGGAAAGCCATCGCCCGCTGGATGTGGTTGCCGTGATGCTGGGCACAAACGACCTTAAGGAACGCTTTTCGGTCAACGCCTGCGATATCGCCTTGTCGCTGGAGCGGCTGGCCCGGCTGATCCTTGCGTCGGGCGCGGGGCCGGGGAACGGGGCGCCCGGAGTGCTTCTGGTCGCTCCACCGCCGATCATCGAGGTGGGGTGTCTGGCGGGGATGTTCGCGGGCGGCGCGGCAAAGTCGCGCGCCTTGGCGGCCGAGATCGAGGACGCGGCCGCGCGGGTCGGGGTGCCGTTCCTGGATGCGGGGCAGGTGGTCAAGGTCTCGCCCATTGACGGCATTCACTACGACGCCGAGGCCAATCCGGTGCTGGCCGAGGCTTTTGCCAAGGCGATCAGGGCACATTTCCCCGGCTGATGTCGGATTTCCGCTGGAACGGCAGCGGATGGGGGCGCAAAGTCGATGCAGGAGGTGCCCGATGACCCAGCACGATCCCTCGCTTGCCATTGCGGAACTTCGCGCCAACGTCGCGGTGCCCTTCGAGCGGGCCCGGGCGATGCCGAAGTCGGTTTATACCTCGCCCGAATTCGCCGAGGCGGAACGTCGTTACATTTTCGCACGGGATTGGCTGTGCGCCGGTCGAGTTGATGCGCTGCCTGATCCCGGCGACTACCTGACGATGCAGATTGCGGGCGAGCCGGTGATCATCCTGCGCGACCGCGAGGGCGTGCTGCGGGGGATGTCCAACGTTTGTCGCCACCGGATGAGCACGCTGCTCGAGGGCCGGGGCAAGGTGCGGTCCATTGTCTGCCCGTATCACGCCTGGACCTACAATCTGGACGGAAGCCTTCGGGGCGCCCCGGCGATGACGCGGAACGAAGGCTTCTGCAAAGAGGACGTGAAGCTGCCGTCGGTCCGGGTCGAGGATTGGCAGGGCTGGATCATGGTGACGCTTTCTGTGGATGCTCCTCCGGTGGCCGATCAGTTGGCGGGGGTGGAAAAGCTGGTCGGTCACCTGCCGATGAAGGACTACCGCGAGGTTTTCCGCGAGGAGTTCCGCTGGGACACCAACTGGAAGGTGCTGGCCGAGAATTTCATGGAAAGCTACCATCTGCCGGTCTGCCATGCAGGGACGATCGGCGGGGCATCCGACCTGAACCAGATGGAATGCCCCGAGGGGGAAGAGGCGTTCAACTACCACTGGATCGTCAAGAACGACCTTGTGCCGCTGGCGCTGGCGCATCCGTCGAACGCTGTATTGCAGGGCGATGACCGGCGGATCACCTGGCTTCTGGCGATCTATCCGTCGCTGCTGATCACGCTGACGCCGGGGTATTTCTGGTATCTGTCGCTGACGCCGGACGGGCCGGGATCGGTTCGGGTGCTGTTTGGTGGCGGGATGAGTGCCGAGTGGATGGCTGACCCCGAGGCAGAGCGGCATCTGGCAAGCGTGAAGGCGCTGCTGGATGACGTGAACGTCGAGGACAAGGGCTGTGTGGAACGGGTCTGGCAGGGCCTTTGCGCGGGGATGTCCTCGCCCGGGTCGCTGAGCCATCTGGAGCGGCCGAACTACGACTTCGCCCGCTATATCGCAAGCCGGATGCCTTAGGGGTTGACCCTGCCGCTGGGCGCGTCACCTATCGCCGCATGACCAAGCACGCCCTGATCGTGGCCCATGGCCAACCGTCGGAGCCGCGCCCCGCCGGGGCCGCGCTGGAGGCTTTGGCGGCGCAGGTTCAGGCACTGCTGCCCGGCTGGTCGGTGGGCGCGGCGACGCTGGCCGAGGAGGGGGCGATGGCGCGCGCCGTGGCGGGGCTGTCGGGCGGGGTGGTGTTCCCGATGTTCATGGCCGGGGGCTGGTTTACCCGCATGCAGATCCCGAAGCGGCTGGCTGAAGCGGGGTCCGTGGGCTGGACAGTGCTGGAGCCCTTCGGCTGTGATCCTGCGGTGCATGATCTGTGCGTGACGCTGGTGCGCGAGGCGGGGGCGGCGCAGGTGATCCTTGCAGCGCATGGGTCGTTCAAATCCTCTGCACCGTCGGACATTGCCTTGCATGTGGCCGGGCGTATCGCGGTGGAGACGGGGACGGACGTTGCGGCGGGGTTCATCGACCAAGAGCCGCAGGTGTCGATGTTGACGGGACGGGCGGGCGTCTGCCTGCCGTTCTTTGCGGCCGAGGGCGGGCATGTCAGCGATGACATTCCTGCGGCGCTGGCCGCGGCGGGGTTTCAGGGGCGTATCCTGCCGCCAGTGGGGTTGGACGGGCGGGTGCCGGGGATCATCGCTGCGGCGATTGGCCGGGGCGTGCCAGTCTGTGTCGGGGCCTGCCGGTGGGCGCGGGGCCACAATCCTTAGGCAAGGATTTTGACCAGTTTCTTGCTCAAGAAACTTGGGCCACAGCGTCAGTTTGGGCGCAAGCCTCAGACCGTGTGCAGGTAGAGGTCGAAGTCCACTTCGCTGACCGTCCGCATCACCCGGGCATATTCGGCGGCCATGATCGCGGTGAAGGTGCGGTGCATGTCCGGACCCAGGGCGTCCTGCAGGAAGTCCGACCGCCTGGCGGCATCGATGGCAGATTTCCAGTCGGTCGGGATCGCGGCGCTGCCTTCGTCCTCATAGCCGTTGCCGGTGGTTTCGGGGCCCGGGTCGATCTGGTCCTTCATGCCCTTGCGGACGCCGGCCAGCACTGTGGCCGCCACCAGGTAGGGGTTCGCGTCCACGCCTGCCGGGCGATGTTCGATCCGGCGGGCCTTGATGTCGCCTGCCGGGATGCGCAGCGCGACGGAACGATTGTTGACGCCCCAGGTGGGGCTGACCGGCGCGTAAGACTGGCTGGCGAACCGGCGCCAGGAGTTGGCGTGGGGCGCGAAGACCAGCATGGACTCGGCCATCGTGGTCTTCAGGCCGCCAAGGGCGTGGAGGATGGTGGGGTTCCACTTGCCCTCCTCCGCCTCGACGAAGACATTCTTGCCTGCATCGTCCAGTAGCGAGACATGAAAGTGCATGCCGGAGCCCGCGTAGTTCTCGTTCGGTTTTGCCATGAAGCAGGCGACGACGCCGTGCGCGCGGGCCTGGGCGCGCACGATGCGCTTCAGTCGCATCAGGTCGTCGGCGGCCTGCATCACGTTTTCCCGGTAGTGCAGGGTCAATTCATACTGGCCGGGGGCGTATTCCGAGATGAGGGTTTCGGCCTTGATCCCGGCCTTTTCGGCCCCGGCATAGATGTCGGAGAAGAGCGGCAGCATCCCGTGCAAATGGTCGACGGAATAGACCTCGGTCTTGCGGCTTGACCGGCGGTCCAACACGTCACGGGCGGGCTGCATTTTGCCGTCGGGGCCGCGTTCGGGGTCGAGAAGGAAGAACTCCAACTCGAAAGCGCCCGCCGGATGCAGCCCTTCGGCAGCCAGGAGGTCCACCTGGCGTTGCATGGCGTGGCGGGGGTCGCTGGTCATCGGCGCGCCGTCGAGCATGTACATCGACATGAACACCTCGCCACGCGGCGGCTGGGTGTTGTGCAAGGGTTTGAGGGTGCCAGGGATCGGCCAGGCGCGCAGGTCGCCGTCGCCCTGGTCCCAGATGAGACCCGTTTCGTGGACATCCTCACCGCAGATGTCGAGGCCGAGGATCGAAATCGGCAGATGGCGGCCATTGTTGTAAAATGACAAAAGCTCATGCCGCCGGATGATCTTTCCCCTGCCAATTCCGTTGGCGTCATGCAGGATAATGTCAAAAGCCTCGATCTCGGGATGGGCTTCGAGAAAGGCTTCTGCCTCGGCTGCGGTGGAACCGGAGGGGCTAACTTGGGTCATGTTCAGTCTGCTTTGAAAAGGTCGGTGAGGATGGCGTCGAAGCTGGCGAGCAGGCGGTCGACTTGGGGCCGTTTCGTCGCGGGGCTGATCAGCATCATGTTGTGGAAGGGCGCGATCAGGGTGCCGCGGTTGATGAGGCCGGTGTGTATCGCGGCCTCGACCTTTGGCTGGTGGGCGAATCCGGCTTGGGTGCCGTTTTTCAGCGGGCCGGGGGCGCAGATGAATTCGACCCGCGCGCCGACACGGACGACGTGCCAGGGCGCGAGGTGCTTGTCGATGATCTTCGCAAGGCCGTGGGAGAGGCGTTCGGCCAGCTTCTCCATATGGGCGTAGGTGTCCGGGGTCATCACCTCTGACAGGGTGGCAACCAGACAGGCGAACTGCATCGGGTTCGCGGAAAGGGTCGTGCCCATGCCGGTGCGGCCGGGTTCGCGCTGGGCGTCCGCGACGTGGAAGCGCTTCGCGGTATCCTCGGTCAGGCCCCAGACGGCGGTGGGCATGCCCCCCGCGACGCATTTGCCGACGACGAAGATATCGGGGCGAAGCGAGTGCACACGGGTATAGCCCCCAAGGCCGGTGGAGATGGTGTGCGTCTCGTCCATGATGAGAAGCGCGCCGTGTTTCAGGGATAGCTGACGGAGGCCGTCGTGGAACCCGGCTTCCGGCAGGACCATGCAGGAGTTGGTCATCACCGGCTCGGTCAGGATCGCCGCGACGTCGCCTTTCGCCAGCGCGGCCTCGACGCTGGCCAAGTCATTGAATTCACAAGCGACGGCGGTTTGCGTCAGGTCGTTTACCTGGCCAAGGAGGCCAGAAGAGTTGACGGTCTTGCCGTTCTCCAGCGAGACGAAGGTATCGTCCACCGTGCCGTGGTAGCAGCCGTTGAAGACGAGGACCTTCGGCTTGCCGGTGATCGCCCGGGCGACCCTTAGCGCAAAGCGGTTGGCGTCGGTGGCGGTGGTGGCGATCTGCCAGCGGAAAGGGCCGAAGCGGTCGGTCAGCAGGCGGCCTGCCTCCAGCGCGGCCTCGGTCGGCAGCATGTAGGTCAGGCCGCGGCGGGCCTGTTGGCGGATGGCTTTCGCGACGGGGGCAGGGGAGTGGCCGAACATCGACCCGGTGTCGCCGAGGCAGAAATCGTCGAGCTTGTGGCCGTCAATATCCTCGATCCTTGCGCCGTGGGCTTTCGCGACCAAGGGCAGGTGCGGCATCGGCCAGTCGGCCATCCAGTGCATCGGCACGCCGCCGAGGAAGTTGCCTGCGCCGTCCTTCAGCGCCTTGGCGGATTTCGGACGGGCCTTGGCATAAGTCGCGGCCTCGCGCGCGGCGAAGGCGGCAAGGCGGTCAGTGCGGAGTCCGGCGATGGTTTCGACCGACATGGCAAGCCTCGGGGAACGTCGCTGCGGTTATGCGTCAGAATTTGATCAAAAGGCAAGATGCACGTCGTTCGTCTGCTGCGAGCGGACCCGCCGAAATCGGGGTCAGACCCAGCGTCCCTCGAAATCTTCGGGCACCAGCAGGTTGTGGCGGCCCATGTTTTTCACATCGCGTTCGCCGCACAGCGCCATGGTGATGTCCATTTCCTTCTTGATCACCTCAAGCGCCTTGGTCACCCCGGCCTCGCCCATGGCACCGAGACCGTGGATATAGGCACGGCCGATCATCGTGCCCTTGGCCCCCAGGCTGAGCGCCTTGAGCACGTCCTGACCTGACCGGATGCCGCCGTCCATCCAGACTTCGGTCCGGTCGCCGATGGCGCGGACAATCTGCGGCAGCACGCGGACCGAGGACAGCGCCCCGTCCAGCTGTCGCCCGCCGTGGTTCGAGACGATCACCGCATCGGCCCCGACGTCGGCGGCCATCTTCGCGTCTTCGGCGTCCAGAACGCCCTTCAGGATGAACGTGCCCTTCCACTGGTCGCGGATGCGGGTGATTTTGCCCCAGTCCAGCTTGGGGTCGAACTGTTCGTTCGCCCAGGCGACCAGGTTCGACAGGTCTTTCACCCCTTTCACATGCCCCACGACGTTGCGGAAGCTGCGGCGCGGGGTCTTCAGCATACCAAGCGCCCAGCGGGGCTTGGTTGCAAAGTTGATCAGGTTGGGCAGGGTCAGTTTCGGCGGACTGGTCAGCCCGTTCTTCAAGTCCTTGTGCCGTTGACCCAGAAGCTGCAAGTCCAGCGTCACGACCAGTGCCGAGCATTTCGCCGCCCGGGCGCGTTCGATGATCGCATCGACGAAGTCCTCGTCGCGCATCGCATAAATCTGGAACCAGAACGGATCGGGGCTGGCGGCGGCCACATCCTCGATCGAGCAGATCGACATCGTTGACAGCGTGTAGGGCACGCCGAACTTTGCGGCAGCGCGGGCCGCGTGAATCTCGCCATCCGGGTGCTGCATGCCGGTGGACCCGACCGGGGCGAGGGCCACCGGCATCGCGACCTTCTGCCCGGCCATCGTGCTGTCGAGAACCCGGCCCGTCAGGTCGCGTGCGACGCGCTGCCGAAAGCGCAGCTTGGTGAAGTCCGACGAGTTTTCTCGGAACGTCTGTTCGGTGTAGCTGCCGCTTTCGCAGTAGTCCCAGAACATCTTCGGCGTGCGCTTCTGGTGCAGGCGCTTCAGATCCTCGATGCAGGTGATGACGGTCATGATACGGTCCTGTCCGAATTGGTCAGTCTTTCTTGCCACCTTGCGGCTTGGGGGGCAAGGCTGGCGGTTCGGTAAGGGCGATCACCTGGCTCAGGGTGCTGTCGAGCCGGGCAAAGCTGTCGTCGCCGATCCGGTCGCGCCAACGCGTCTCGATCTCGATCTCGACCTTGGTCCGGTCCGCGTCGCGCTTCGTGGCCTAGCCTGCGGGCGTCAGGCGGACCCAGCGGGCGCGGGCGCCCATTTCATCGCGAGTGCGGATGACAATGCCGTCGGCCACCCGCTCATCCACGAACTGCTGCACGGCCTGTTTGGTGAGCGAGGCCTTCTCGACCAGATCGGTCTGCCGGATGCCGCCCGGTCCGTTGTAGACGAAGATGTTGCCACGGGCCCCGGCGGTCAGGCCGAATGCGCGCCGTCGGCCAGCGCCTTCACCCGGGCCAGCACCTCGACCACCGGGACACCCGCGCCAATATCCTTGACGATGGCGGACCCGACCACCGCCCCGTCCGCTACGCTTGCAATGCTGCGTGCCTGTTCCGGTGTGTTGATGCCGAAGCCCACGATGATCGGGAGATCTGTGGACCGCTTGATCCGCGCGACTTCGGGTCCGACATCGGCGGCCTGCGCGGCCGCGGCACCGGTGATCCCGGTGATCGAGACGTAGTAGACGAATCCGCTCGTGTTGCGCAGCACCATCGGAAGACGCTTGTCGTCGGTCGTGGGGGTCGCCAGGCGGATGAAGTTCAGGCCCGCCTTCTGCGCCGGAATGCAAAGCTCGTCATCCTCCTCGGGGGGGAGGTCGACAACGATCAACCCGTCGATCCCGGCTTCGATGGCGTCCTTCAGGAACCGGTCGACGCCGCGCGAATAGATCGGGTTGTAATAGCCCATGAGGACGATGGGGGTCGTGGTGTCTCCCGCCCGAAAGGCGCGGACCAAGTCAAGCACCTTGTCCATTGTCATCCCGCCTTCCAGCGCGCGCTGGCCTGCGGCCTGGACCGTGGGGCCGTCGGCCATCGGATCGGTGAAGGGCATGCCAAGCTCGATCACGTCGACCCCGGCAGCGGGCAGGCCTTTCATGACGGCCAATGAGGTCGCCTCGTCCGGATCGCCACCCATGATATAGGCGACGAAGGCCTTTTTGCCCTCAGCCTTGAGCCGCGCAAAGGTGTCGTCGATCCGTGTCATGAAGGCCCCCTGAACCACTGACCCCGGATGTGCCACGGGCACACCCGGGAAATCAATGGGGCGTCGGGCCTTATTGGCAGGCCGTGGCGCCGGTCACTCCTGGATGGACTCCAGATACATCGCCAGCGACAGGATGCGCCCGCGGACTTCCACCACCGAGCCATAGTCGGTGCCAGCGGTCACGGAGCTGGCCGAATAGAGGCTGCCGAAGATCGGCATCGGGCCGCCGTGACCGCGAACCCCGCTGCGCCCGTCGATGGTATGGATGACGTCAAGCATCGGAAACACGCCATCATTCGCGGCGGCGAGGCCGGTAAGCGCCGGGGTTTCGATGTTCAGCAGCTTGCTCAACTCTCCGCCGCCCTTTCCAGTGGCGCCGTGGCACCCTGAGCAGGACTCCTGATAAAGCCGCGCGCCGACATCCACCTCTTCAGCCAGAGCGGGTGCTTGTGCAGAGAGGATGGCGAACACAGCTGGGACTACCTGTTTCCACATTCTCTTTCTTCCTCCAGTTCGATCTAAGCACGGGGAATCCGCGCCGATCGCAGGAAGTCTGACCGGCCCGCAGGCCGCCGCCATGACGTGCATCATTTATTGATATTCAAAGCTGATAGTTTTTGCGCCGGATCGGGCTGACCCGGGTCGCGGAACCTTGATCCCGGCACGACCTGCCCGTAGAAGCGCGACGTCGCTTATGGAGGGCATCATGGGTTTCAGGATGGGCATCGTCGGGCTGCCGAACGTGGGCAAGTCCACCCTCTTCAACGCGCTGACCCGCACGGCGGCGGCGCAGGCGGCGAACTTTCCGTTCTGCACCATCGAGCCGAACGTGGGCGAGGTCTCGGTGCCGGACGCCCGGCTGGAGAAGCTGGCGGCGATTGCCGGGTCAAAGCAGATCATACCGACGCGGATGACCTTCGTTGATATCGCCGGGCTGGTGCGGGGGGCTTCGAAGGGCGAGGGGCTGGGGAACCAGTTTCTGGCCAACATCCGCGAATGCGACGCCATCGCCCATGTGCTGCGCTGCTTTGAAGACGGGGACATCACCCATGTTGAAGGCCGGATCGACCCGGTGGCGGACGCCGAAACGATCGAGACCGAGCTGATGCTTGCGGACCTCGAGTCGGTGGAACGTCGCCTGACCGCGCTGGGCAAGAAGCTGCGGGGCGGGGATCAGGACACGCTGGACCAGGACCGTCTGCTGCGCGCAGCTCTGGCAGCACTGGAGGCGGGAAAGCCCGCGCGGACGCTGAAGATCGCCGAAGACGACCGCAAGCAGTGGCGGATGCTGCAGCTTCTGACGGCAAAGCCGGTGCTTTTCGTCTGCAACGTCGAGGAGGCTTCGGCGGCCTCGGGCAACTCCCAGTCGGCCCGGGTTGCCGAGATGGCGGCGGCGCAGGGGGCGGCGTCGGTGGTGATCTCGGCCCGGATCGAGGAGGAGCTGGCACAGCTGCCCGAGGACGAGGCCTTGAGGAGATGGGACTGCACGAGGCGGGCTTGGACCGCCTGATCAAGGCGGGCTACGCGCTTCTGGGTCTGCAGACCTATTTCACGGTCGGGCCGAAGGAAGCCCGGGCCTGGACGATCACCAAGGGGACGCTGGCGCCGCAAGCGGCGGGGGTGATCCACGGGGATTTCGAGAAGGGGTTCATCCGGGCCGAGACGGTCGCCTACGACGACTACATCGCGGGCAAGGGCGAGGCGGGGGCCAAGGAAGCGGGCAAGTTCCGGGTCGAGGGCAAGACCTACGAAGTGAAGGACGGGGACGTGCTGCACTTCCTGTTCAACGGCTGAGTGCCCGCGCGTGGACAGATTTGTGGTCCCTGTGATTTCAATCGGTTGGCTGCGGGTGTTAGGAAATCCTTAACACCTTTACCGGGCCTCTGTTGGCGGGCGA
>WOUW01000042.1 GCA_009773055.1 Paracoccaceae bacterium | reverse complement strand
TTCTGGTTCTGGCCGTCTCGATCCGCATTGCGGTCGACCTTCTGGTCACACCGTCCGAGCTTTATTCGGTGGCCCCCCTGGTGCTGCCATGATCCGTGCGCTGGCGCTTCTTTTCGTCGTGGCCCTGCCCGCCGCAGCGCAAGAGGTCATCGTCTCTGGTCTTAGCCAGAACCGCGTCTCGATCACCGCCGATTTCGACGGGTCCGAGATCCTGATCTACGGCGCGGTCAAACGTGACTCCCCGCCACCGGACGGTGCGCCGCTGGAGGTGATCGTGACCGTCGAGGGCCCGTCAGCCCCGGTCGCCGTGCGGCGCAAGGGCCGGGTTGCCGGCATCTGGGTCAACAATGCCTCGGTCAGGATCGACAGCGCGCCCAGCTTTTACGCAGTGGCGACCACCGGACCGCTGAAGCATATCCTGTCGGATGTCGACAACCTGCGTTACGGCGTCACCATCGAACGCGTCATCCGCGCCATCGGCATTGCCAGCGAGGCCGATCGCGCGGGCGAGTTCATCCTGGCGCTGTTGCGCGTGCGCACCGAAGAAGGCCGCTACCGGGTGCTGGAAGGCAAGGTCGAGCTGTCCGAAGACACCCTGTTTCGCACCGACATCGTGCTGCCTGCGAACTTGACGGAAGGTGAATACAAGGTCCGGCTGTTCCTGCTGCGCAACAAGCGCGTGGTGGCCAGTCAGGAGCGCGTGATCGGCGTGCGCAAGGAGGGGTTGGAGCGTTTTGTCTTCAACCTTGCGCAGGAACAGCCGCTGCTCTACGGCCTGGTGTCACTTGTGCTGGCGGCCCTGGCCGGTTGGGGTGCTTCGGCGGCCTTCCGGCTGATGCGGGGCTGACCGACGTTCGTCAGCCCTTCTTCTTGGCCAGCGCCGATTCGAGCGCCGCGATTCGGGCTTCCAGGCTGGCGTTTTCCTCGCGCGCCTTCTGCGCCATCGCTCGGGCTGCGTCGAATTCCTCGCGCGTTACGAAATCGCGGTCGGCCATCCAGCGGTCGACCATGCTTTTGAACGCCGTCTCGGCCTCGGTCTTGGCGCCCTGGGCCACGCCCATCGCATTGGTCATGAGCTGGCTCATGTCATCGAAGAACTTGTTGCGGGTCTGCATGGCGGTCTCCTGATTGTTACGCCTATATGGCCCCGACCCGCGTGCAGGGCAAGGCGACAGGTCGCCGCCAGTTGACAACGTCGATACCGCCCGCGACAAGCGACGAAAGCTGAAAGGGCCCGCATGATCCGCTTCCCCGACATCTCGCCCAACCTCGTCTCGTTCGAACTTTTCGGCGTCGAGATCGCGCTGCGCTGGTATGCGCTGGCCTATATCGTGGGCATCCTTTTCGGGTGGTGGATCGTCCTGCGCGCCATCCGCACCCCCCGGCTTTGGACGGGCGATCCGCCGATCACACCAGAACAGGTCGAACGTCTGCTGACCTGGATCATCCTTGGCGTTATCTTCGGCGGGCGTCTGGGCTATGTGCTGTTCTACGACCTGCCAACCTACCTGGCCGATCCTCTGCAGATCGTCAGGGTCTGGGAGGGCGGCATGTCCTTCCATGGCGGCTTTGCCGGTGTGGTCATTGCCGCGATCTGGTTCTGCCGCCGCGAAAAAATCCCGATGCTTTCGATGGGCGACCTCCTCGCCATTGCCGCGCCGGTCGGCCTGATGCTGGGGCGCCTGGCCAACTTCGTCAACGCCGAGCTTTGGGGCCGTCAGACCGATCTGCCTTGGGGCGTGGTTTTCCCCGGCACCGCCGCCCAGACCTGCCCGCAGCTTGTCGGGCTGTGCGCCCGGCACCCGAGCCAGCTCTATCAGGCTGCGCTGGAAGGCCTGCTTCTTGCCGTCGTCCTGATCTGGCTTGCCTTCCGCAGGGGCTGGTTCAAACGTCCCGGCGCGCTGATGGGGGTGTTCCTTGTCGGCTACGGTATCGCGCGGTTCGTGGTCGAGTTCGTCCGCCAACCCGACGCGCAGTTCGTGTCCGAGGGCAATCCGATCGGTCTTGCGGTCCACGTCGGGGGATATGGCCTGACGATGGGCCAGTTCCTTTCGTTGCCGATGATCGCAGTGGGCCTCTGGTTCGCCGATCACCGTCGCCGACTACATGGCCGAGTGCCTCTTGCACCCCGTCCACGGCTACTACACCACGCGCGAGCCGTTCGGGACCAAGGGCGATTTCACCACTGCGCCCGAGATCAGCCAGATGTTTGGCGAGCTTTTCGGTCTGGCCCTCGCCCAGGCTTGGCTGGACCGTGGGTCGCCTGCACCCTTCACCCTGGCCGAGCTTGGACCCGGGCGTGGCACGCTGATGGCGGACATCCGGCGCGTCACCAAGGCTGTCCCCGGTTTCCATGCAGCTGCGCGGATCACGCTGGTCGAAGCCTCCCCGCGCTTGCGCGAGGTGCAGGCAAAGACGCTGGCCGGCCAGACCCCAACATGGATCGACCGCGCCGAAGACCTTCCCGAGGCCCCGCTTTTCCTTGTCGCCAACGAATTCCTCGACGCCCTGCCGATCCGGCAGTTCCAGCATGGACCACAGGGCTGGCAGGAACGCCTGATCGGCCTGCGCGACGGGGCGCTGACGTTTGGTCTTTCCGCCCCCCTGCCGCAGGGGCCCGACACCCCGGCCTTTCGCCACGCCGCCGAAGGCGTGCTGGTCGAGGACAACCTACCCGCCCGCGTCGTCGCGGCCGAGGTCGCCACCCGCATTGCCCGGCATGGCGGCATCGCCTACTGGATCGACTATGGCGGCTGGCGGTCACAGGGCGACACGCTGCAGGCCCTGCGCCAGCATGCACCCGACGACCCGTTGGCCCACCCGGGCGCGGCCGATCTGACCGCACATGTCGATTTCGAACCCATAGCCGCGCTGTCGCCAGCCTTTGCCTGGGACACGCAAGGCGCGGTGCTTGCACGTCTTGGCATCGACGCCCGTGCCAAGCGACTGGCGTGCAGCTTGACCGGGGCTGCGCTGGAAAGCCACCAGGCTGCGCATCGCCGCTTGACCCACCCGGAAGAAATGGGTTCGGTGTTCAAGGTGCTGGCGATGACCTCGACTGGTGCCCCGCCGCCGCCCGGATTCGCCTGATGCCTGCCACGCTGGAAATCATCACATCGGACGCCCTGGAACCCCGCCATGGCTTCTTCACCCGCAAGGGCGGGGCGTCGTCGGGCATCTTTGCCGGACTGAACTGCGGCACCGGCTCGACCGACCAGACCGAGATCGTCGCGATCAACCGCGCCCGCGTCGCCGAGGCGATGGGGGTCGGTCCCGAAGCGCTGGTCACCGTACACCAGGTCCACTCCGCCCGCGCGTTGCCCGTCACCGGCCCACTGTCGATCCGCCCCGAGGCCGATGCGCTGGTCACTGCCACGCCGGGCGTCCTTCTTGCCGTACTGACCGCCGATTGCCAGCCCGTCCTCTTCGCGGACCCCAAGGCCGGGGTGATCGGCGCAGCCCATGCCGGCTGGCGCGGGGCGGTCGACGGCGTCCTGGAAGCCACGCTTGCAGCGATGGAGACGCTGGGGGCCCGCCGGTCGCAGGTCAGCGCCGTGATCGGCCCGACCATCAGCCAGGCCGCCTATGAAGTCGGACCCGAATTCTTCGACCGCTTCCGTGCCGAAGACGAGGCCAGCACCCGGTTCTTCGCCAATGGCCCGGGCGACCGCTTCTTGTTCGATCTGCCGGGCTACGGCCTGCATCGCCTGCGCGAAGCCGGGGTCGGACATGCCGAATGGACCGGCCATTGCACCTACCGCGACCCGTCACGGTTCTACTCGTTCCGCCGCACAACCCATGCGGGCGAGGCGGACTATGGACGCCTCATCTCGACAATAAGGCTTTAAGGCGACTCGAAGGGGCCTGAAAATGGCCCGATTGCTGCACCGTTCCTCCCAATCCCTGCCGCAATCCACCGTCACGGTTTCCCCATCAGGTTGTATTGCGATGGGGATTTCAATGATCATCCAGATGAAGACCAAGCGGCGCTGGATCCTGTCGATCCTTGAAACGGTGGGCGATGGCACCGATACCCGCGTCCTTGCCCGTGCGACGGTGCGCCAGACCTCCGGCCGCACGATGGTTGCCGGTCAGAAGGGTTTCGCGATGCGGCTGAAGACTGCGACGCGCCCGATGGGCGACGCCTCGCGCTAAGGTTCAGGCATTCTTCGCCAGCCGCGCCTCAAGGACGCTGAACGGCAGTCCAGGCTCGTCCTTGGCACAGCGGATTACCAGGCTGGTCTTGACGTTGGCGACGTGATCGGCCCGCAAAAGCTCTTCGGTCAGAAAGCTTTGAAAGCTCGACAGATCGGGCGACACGCATTTCAGGATGAAGTCGATCTCGCCGTTCAGCATGTGGCATTCCCGGACCAGCGGCCAGGCCCGGCAGCGCGCTTCGAAGGCGGCCAGGTCCGCCTCAGCTTGCGAATTCAGCCGCACCATCGCGAAGACCTGAACCTCGAAGCCCAGTTCGCGCGCGTTGATGTCGGCGTGATAGCCACGGATGTAGCCCTGCTCCTCCAGCCCGCGCACCCGGCGCAGGCAAGGCGGGGCAGAGATCCCGACGCGGCTGGCAAGTTCGACGTTGGTCATCCGGCCATCCGCCTGCAGTTCGGCCAGAATCTGACGGTCGATGGGATCCAGCTTGTGCGCGACCATGGTGCCTCCGTTGCTGGCCTTACTTACGCGCGAGCCACCCATTGCGCAATAATATTTCAACGGCGCGCAAGAAAACGTATCGTCCGTGCCCATGCCCGCCCTGCATGGCCGCCATGCGGGGGCTTTCCGCTGCCGTGCCCGGTGGCTATATCGGGGACCGGTATTCTAGGGGGCAAGCATGGGCGAGAAGCGGCACACCAAGGTTCTGATCATCGGTTCTGGCCCCGCAGGCTATACCGCCGCGGTCTATTCGGCCCGCGCCATGCTGGAGCCCCTGCTGATCCAGGGCTTGCAGCCGGGTGGGCAGCTGACGATCACGACTGACGTCGAGAACTGGCCGGGCGACCACACGGTGCAAGGCCCCGACCTGATGGTCCGAATGGAAGAGCACGCCAAGGCAATGGGGGCCGAGGTGATCTCGGACTACATCACGTCGCTGGACCTGTCGAAACGCCCCTTCACGGCCAGCGCAGACAGCGGGATGACCTACACGGCGGATGCCGTGATCCTGGCGACGGGGGCGCAGGCAAAGTGGCTGGGGCTGCCGTCGGAGGAGAAGTTCAAGGGCTTCGGGGTTTCGGCTTGCGCGACCTGTGACGGGTTCTTTTACCGGGGAAAGGAAGTCGTGGTGATCGGCGGCGGGAACACCGCTGTGGAGGAGGCGCTGTTCCTGACCAACTTCGCGTCGAAAGTGACGCTGATCCACCGCCGCGACAGCTTCCGGGCCGAGAAGATCATGCAGGACCGCCTGTTCAAGCATCCGAAGATCGCTGTGGTCTGGGATACCGAGGTGACCGAGATCGTCGGGACCGAGGCCCCCTTGGGCGTGACGGCAGTGAAGACCCGCAATCTGAAAACCGGCGAGACCGGCGAAATTCCCTGCGACGGGTTCTTCGTGGCGATCGGACACGCCCCGGCATCGGAGCTGGTGAAGGACCAGCTGCCGCTCCATTCCGGCGGTTATGTGGTGGTGGAACCCGGGTCGACCCGGACGGCGATCCCGGGGGTCTTCGCGGCGGGGGACCTGACCGACCACATCTACCGGCAGGCGGTGACCAGCGCCGGGATGGGCTGCATGGCAGCGCTGGATGCCGAGAAGTTCCTGGCAGGTCACTAGGCGCCGATATCTTCGAAGAAGTCGGTCCGGAGCTATTGAAGGCTCCGGTCCGGGACTTTCGACCATTCCGCTCGCCTAGCGCAGACGCAATCCGTCCTTGTCGAACAGCATCGCATCCTTGGCATCGAAGCTGACCCCAACCATCGCGCCGGGTTCCAGGCTGACCTGGTCATGGCGTTCGATGATCAGCTTTTCGCCCGAGGGCGCGGTCAGGTGGACATAGGATACGCCGCCCAGGGCCTCGGTCAGTTCGACCCGGTGCGTGGCGCCCTGGGTGATCTTGATATGCTGCGGGCGCAGGCCGAGCGTCACCTCGGCCCCCTTGGCGGGCAGGCCCACCGAAGTTGCAACCAGCCCCAGACCTTTTGCCGCCACCGCCCCGGCCTCGGCCACGCCTGACACGAAGTTCATCGCCGGGCTGCCGATGAAGCCCGCCACGAACTTGTTGTCGGGGTTGTTGTAAAGGTCCAGGGGTTTGCCGACCTGCTCGATCCGCCCGGCGCGCAGGACGACGATCTTGTCGGCCAGGGTCATCGCCTCGACCTGGTCATGCGTGACGTAGATCATCGTTGCCCCGATCTCGCGGTGGAGCCTTGCAATCTCGACCCGCATCTCGACCCGAAGCTCGGCATCGAGGTTCGACAGGGGTTCGTCGAACAGGAACACCTCCGGCCCCCGTACGATGGCGCGGCCGATGGCGACGCGCTGGCGCTGGCCGCCAGACAGGGCCTTGGGCTTGCGGGCCAGCAGCGGTTCCAGCTTCAGGATGCGGGCGGCCTCGGCAACCTTGCGGTCGATCTCGGCCTTGGGATGGCCGGTCATCTTCAGACCGAAGCCCATGTTTTCCGCCACCGTCATGTGGGGATAAAGCGCATAGGTCTGGAACACCATCGCGACGCCACGTTCGCTGGGGTCGACGCGCGTGACGTCGCGCGCTCCGATCCGCATTGCGCCACCGGTCGTTTCCTCCAGCCCGGCGATCATCCGCAACAGCGTGGACTTGCCGCAGCCCGAAGGACCGACGAAGACGCAGAACTCGCCATCCTCCACCTGCAGGTCGACCCCGTGGATCACCTGCACGTCGCCGTAACGCTTGACGACCTTCTCCAGAGTCACTCCGGTCATGGTATCCCTCCTCCTAAGCCTGTTCTGGAAAGCGCCAGCTTTCCGCTGCCGCTGCGATCTGCGCGGCGATGTCCTTGATCATGGGGGCCTGCGCCCCCAATGCGTCGAGCGTCGTGCGCGCCGTGGTCGAAGTGACCGACAGGGCCCCCATCACCCGGCCCTGTCGCGACCGAATCGGCACTGCGCAGCAGATGATTCCCGCCTCGTGCTCTTCCCGGTCCCAGGCATGGCCCCGATCGCGAATCGCCTGCAACTCGGCCAGCAGCGCCTCGCGGCTGGCCAGCGTGTGGGGCGTATGACGGTAGAAGGATTGTCGGGCCAGGGCGGCCTCCAAAGCGTCGGGCGGCAGGTAGGCGAGCATCGCCTTGCCGACCCCGGTGCAATAGGCCGGACCGACCTTGCCGGCCTGGGCGAACATCTCGACCGGGCGGGCGGCGTTGCGTTTGTCGACGTAAAGCACCTGCCCAAGGTCCATCTGCGCCAGATGGATCGTCTCGCCGGTTTTCTCTGCAAGTTCATCGAGATAGGGCCGCGCAATCGGGGCCAGTGACGACTGCGCCCAGGCGGCATGTGCAAGGCGCACCAGCCGCACCCCCAGCGCATAGGTGCCGGTATCGGGATCAAGGCTGACCATCCCCTGATGGGTCAGCGTTTGCAGCAGACGGTAGAGCGTGGCCTTGGGATAATCGGCCTGGGCCAGAAGATCGGAAAATCGCACCGGGCGGCCATGGCTTGCCACCATGTCCAGAACGTCCAGCGCCTTGCCGACCGTGCCGTCTGCGTGCCCCTCGGCTCCCATCGCCCCTCCCTGAACGAGTGTGTTGACAGGATAAACGATAGCCGACATAGTTTTCAATATTCAAGACTAAGTTTCAAATAGTGAAACCAAAGGGAGGAAACCATGGTTCACAAACTGGCGGGCGCACTGGCGCTCGGGGCGGCTTTGATGCTGTCCACTTCGGCAATGGCGCAGGACAAGCGCGTCGTGAAATACAATGCCGATTACGATCCGATCCCCTTGGCTGGGATGGAAGCGCTGATCGCCGACTTCGAGGCCGCGAACCCCGATATCGACATCCAGCTGAACAACTTCGACCACGAAGGCTACAAGACCGCGATCCGGAACTTCCTGACCACCGATCCGCCGGATCTGGCGAACTGGTATGCCGGCAACCGCATGGCCCCCTTCGTCAGCGCGGGCCTGTTCATGGACGTGAGCGACGTCTGGGCCGATAACGGTCTGGATGAAGCGCTGTCTTCGGCTGCCGCGTCGATGACCCAGGACGGCAAGAAGTGGGGCGTGCCCTACACCTACTACCAGTGGGGCATCTACTATAACCGTGACGCCTACAAGGCAGCGGGTGTCGAGCTTCCGGGTGAGGCTGGCGTGACCTGGGATCAGTTCGTCGCCAACTGCGAAAAGTTCAAGGCCGCTGGCATCGACTGCATCACAACCGGGTCCAAGGCGCTGTGGCCGGTTGCAGGGATCTTCGACTACCTGTCGCTGCGCACCAACGGCTACGAGTGGCACATGGACCTGACCGCAGGCAAGGTCGCGTGGACCGACGACAAGACCAAGGCGGTCTTCGCCGAGTTTGCCAAGATCCAGCCCTACGTCACCGCGAACCATGCGGCGATCGACTGGCAGGACGCGGCAGCCCTTCTGGTTCAAGGCAAGGCCGCCCATTACGTGATGGGCAACTTCGCCGTCGGCAACTTCAAGGAAGGCGGCATGACGGACGAGAACCTCGGCTTCATGATCTTCCCGGAGATCACCCCCGGCCTGCCCCGCGCAGAAGAAGCTCCGACCGACACGATCCACGTGACGGCAGGTGCGAAGAACCCGGACGACGCCAAGAAGTTCCTGGCTTTCGTCGCCTCGGCTGACGCGCAGACCAAGTACAACGCTGCGGTGAACCAGCTGCCGACCAACAAGAACTCGACTGTCGGCGAGGACCCGTTCCTGAAGGCGGGCTTCGCGTCGCTGTCGAACGCCTATGCGCTGGCCCAGTTCTTCGACCGTGACGCTCCGGCGGAAATGGCGAAGGCCGGGATGGAAGGCTTCCAGCAGTTCCTGGTCCAGCCGGACCAGCTGGATGCGATCCTCGAGCGGCTCGACCAGGTTCGCGGCCAGGTCTACAAGTAAGGCTCCCTGCGGGCGCGGCTTCATGTCGTGCCCGTAAGACTGCGTCCCCGAAGGTTCCAGCCTTCGGGGACACTTCCCCGCCCACTGACGTGCGAGGCCCGCGATGTCGACCTACTGGAAAGCAAATCAGCGCCGTCTGGCCCCGTGGTTGTTCCTGGCCCCCGGCCTGTTGATGTTCGCGATCTACGTGATCATCCCGATCTTCCAGTCGATGTGGATCAGCTTCTACGACTGGGACGGCTTGGGCGAGAAAGTCTGGATCGGCACGGCGAACTATGCCGAAATGACGAGTGACCCGAATATGGTCACCAGCTTCAAGAACAACATCATCTGGCTGGTCCTGTATCTTCTGGCGGTCCCGGCGGGGCTGTTCATCGCGATCTTCCTGAACCAGACCGTGTCCGGCATCCGCATCTACAAGTCCCTGTTCTTCTTTCCCTTCGTCATCAGCCAGGTTGTCGTCGGCCTGATCTTTTCGTGGTTCTACGCCCCCAACTTCGGGCTTCTCTACCTGGTCATCGAGAAACTGACCGGCACCGGCATCGCGGTCCTTGCCGACCCCGACCTTGCCACCTACGGCATCATCGCCGCGGGCCTTTGGCCGCAGATCGCCTATGTGATGATCCTCTACCTCACCGGCCTGAACAACGTCGCACCTGACCAGGTCGAGGCGGCACGGCTGGACGGGGCGAAGGGTTGGCGGATGCTGTGGTATGTCATCCTGCCACAACTGCGTCCTGCCACCTTCATTGCCGTCGTCGTCACCGTCATTGGGGCGCTGCGGTCCTTCGACCTCGTGTCGATCATGACCGAAGGCGGGCCGTTCGGGTCGAGCAACGTGCTGTCCTACTACATGTATGAAAAGGCGCTGTCGGAATACGGCTACCGCATGGGCTATGGCGCGGCCATCGCCGTGGTCCTGTTCGGGATCATGATGATCTTCATCTCGGGCTTCATCTGGAAGATGTGGCGCGACGAAACGGAGCGCTGAGAGATGTTCCCAAGACCAATCCAGCACCGTTCGCAAACCGCCCAGTGGGTTTACGCCATCGCCCTGCCGCTGGCGCTGATTCTGTGGCTGTTCCCACTGCTGGGGGTTGCCATCACCTCGGTCCGGCCTGCCTCGGACCTTGCGGCGGGCAACTACTTTGGCATCCCGTCCTATCTGGCGTGGGAAAACTACGGCGACGTGTTCCGCAACACGCCGATGCTGCAATACATCAAGAACAGCTTCATCGTGACGATCCCCACGGTGATCGGATCGGTCGCGCTGTCGCTGATGACCGGTTTTGCCCTTGCGGTCTACAAGTTCCGCGCCAACCTGTTGATCTTCTTCATGTTCGTGGCGGGCAACTTCGTCCCGTTCCAGATCCTGATGGTCCCGGTCCGCGACATGACCCTGTCCTTGGGCATGTACAACACCTATTGGGGCCTTGCCCTGTTCCACATCGCCTTCCAGACCGGGTTCTGCACTCTCTTCATGCGCAACTTCATCAAGGCCCTGCCGTTCGAGCTGATCGAGGCCGCCCGCGTCGAAGGCGTCGCGGAATGGCGGATCTTCTGGTTCATCGTGCTGCCCCTGATGCGTCCCGCAATCGCCGCGCTGTCGGTGCTGATCTTCACCTTCATCTGGAACGATTTCTTCTGGGCCACCGTCCTGACCACCTCGCCCGAGGCGCAGCCGATCACGGCGGGCCTGTCGTCCCTCAACGGTCAATGGGTCGCCGCCTGGCATCTGGTCAGCGCCGGGTCGATCCTTGCCGCCCTGCCCCCCGTGGCGATGTTCTTTCTGATGCAGAAGCACTTCATTGCGGGCCTGACGCTTGGGGCGGTGAAATGACCGGGCCCGAAAAGCCGGTCACATCCCATGGCGACTGGCATTGCCAGCCGCTAAGATCGCGCAAGGCGGCGTGAAGGGCAAAGGCAGATGGCAGTCAAATTCGACGATCTTGACGGGCAGTCGGTGTTCATCACTGGCGGCGGCTCGGGCATCGGGGCGGCGCTGACCGAGGCTTTCCTGCGCCAAGGCGCAAAGGTCGCATTCTGCCAGCGGTCCGACGCCACACCGTTCTGCGATGCGATGGAACAAGCGACCGGCAACCGGCCGCTCTATCTGCCCTGCGACATCTCGGTGACCGATCAGTTGCAATTGACCCTGTCCACCGCTGCCAAGGTGCACGGCCCGATCGCCGTGCTGGTGAACAACGCCGCCAACGACCAGCGGCACGACACCCTGAAGACGGATGAGACATTCTGGGACTGGTCGATGGCCGTGAACCTGCGGTCGTATTTCTTTGCCTGCCAGTCGGTCATTCCGGGGATGAAGGCGGCAGGCGGGGGCAGCATCATCAACTTTTCGTCGATCAGCTTCATGATGGCCGACACTGGCTATGCCGCCTACATCACGGCGAACGCCGGGATCGTCGGCATGACCCGGACCCTGGCGCGCGAATTCGGGCCGGACCGCATCCGGGTGAACGCGGTCGCTCCCGGTTGGGTGCTGACCGAACGGCAGAAGGAAACCTGGGTCACGCCCGAAGCTTTGGCCGCGCATCTGGCCCGGCAGTGCCTGCCCGACCCGATCCAGCCGGACGACATGGCGGGGACGGTGCTGTTCCTTGCCTCGAATGCCTCGCGGATGATGACCTCGCAGACCCTGATCCTGGACGGGGGGTATATTTCGTCATGACCGCGCCTGTGAAACCCGCCTGGATTGCCGTCGACTGGGGCACCTCGAACCTGCGCGCCTGGGCGATTGGGACGGATGGGGCAGTGCTGGCCGAGGCGTCAAGCGAGGATGGCATGGGCAAGCTGGCCCGTGACGGTTTTGAGCCCGCGCTGTTGCGGCTGATCGGGCCCTGGCTGGACGGCAAGCCGCCGATCGTCGCCTGCGGCATGGTCGGCAGTCGTCAGGGCTGGTGCGAGGCGCCTTACCGGACCGTGCCCTGCACGCCCGTCGACCGCTCGGCGCTGGTGCTGGCCCCGGCCACCGACCCGCGCCTGCGTGTCATGATCGCCCCGGGGTTGAAGCAGGTCCAGCCGGCGGACGTGATGCGTGGCGAGGAAACGCAGATCGCCGGTGCCCTGCGGCTGATGCCAGATTATGACGGCGTGTTGTGTCTGCCCGGCACTCATTCCAAATGGGTCCACATCAGCGCGGGCGAGGTGGTCAGCTTCCAGACCTTCATGACCGGCGAGATGTTCGCGCTGTTGTCCGAAGCGTCCGTCCTGCGGCACGGGATGCAGGGCGACGGCTGGGACACCGCGGCCTTCGACGCAGGGGTGACAGACGCGCTGTCGCGGCCCGACCGGCTCGGGGCGCGGCTCTTTTCCTTGCGGGCCGAGGGGTTGATTGCCGGGCTATCCCCGCAGGCGGCCCGGGCGCGGTTGTCGGGTCTGTTGATCGGCACCGAACTTGCGGCGGCAAAGCCCTATTGGTTGGGCCAGAGGGTGACGCTGATCGGAGCCGAGAAGCTGTCTTCGGCCTATGCCGTGGCGCTGGCCGCCCAGGGGGTTGAAGCCTCGCGCCTGTCGGCCAGCGACTGCACCCTTGCGGGGCTTGCCTCGCTTTCCCCCCAGACCGAGGCCGCACGATGAGCCACCGCAACCTGATCGCCATCCTGCGCGGGATCGCCCCGCCCGAAGCCGCCGAGGTTGCCCGGGCGCTGGTCGCCGCCGGGATCACGCGGATCGAAGTGCCCCTGAACTCGCCCGACCCGTTCACGTCGATAGCCGCGATGGTGGCCGCCGTGCCGGGGGCCGAGATCGGGGCAGGCACAGTGCTGACGGTTGCTGACGTGGCGCAGGTGAAGGCGGCGGGGGGCACGCTGATCGTGTCGCCGAACTGCGATGTCGAGGTAATCCGGGCCACCCGCGCCGAAGGCATGGCCTCGTGGCCCGGGGTGATGACGCCGACCGAATGCTTCGCGGCAATCAAAGCCGGGGCGACGGGGCTGAAGCTGTTCCCCGGCAGCCTGATCGGGCCCGAGGGGCTGAAAGCGATCCGCGCAGTCCTGCCAAAGGACCTGCCGGTCTATGCCGTGGGCGGGGCGGGTCCGGCAAACTTTGCCGACTGGGCGAAGGCCGGGGCAAACGGCTTTGGCATCGGAACGGCGCTTTACACGCCCGGCCTTTCCGCCACCGAGATCGCCAGCAAAGCCGCTGCCATCGTTGCGGCTTACGACGCGGTGTTCGCATGATCTTCGATGCGCGCCCGTGCGAGTTGGGCGAAGGGGCGCTGTGGCACCCGGTTCGTGAACAGTTGTTCTGGTTCGACATCCTGAACCGGACCCTGCATTCACAACCACAATCCTGGAGCTTTCCCGAATATGTCTCGGCCGCCGGGTGGATCAGTCGGGACGAACTTCTGGTTGCCTGCGAGACCGGCCTCTTCCGGCTGAACCTGACAACCGGCGACCGCGCAACCGTCGCCAGCGCTGGCACGCCAGAGACGCGGTCGAACGACGGCCGCGCCGGGATCTGGCGCTGGTATCGGGGCGAGCTGCGCCAGATCTTCAAGGGGATCAGCATCCCGAACGCGATCTGTTTCACCCCGGACGGGACGGCAGCGCATTTTACCGACACTGCCCGCGCGCAGGTGATGAAGGTCGCACTGGACTCTGCGGGCTGGCCCGTGGGTGAACCGCAGGTCTGGCTCGACCTCGCCCGCGCGGGGCTGAACCCGGACGGCGCGGTGATCGACGCCGAGGGCCGGTTCTGGAACGCGCAATGGGGTGCGGGGCGGGTGGCGGCTTACGGGCCGGACGGGGTGTTCCTGACGGCGGTCGAAACCCCCGGCGCAACGCAGTCGTCCTGCCCGGCGTTCGGTGGGCCCGACCTGACCACGCTTTTCGTCACCACCGCACTTGAACACATGAACGCCGAGGCCCGGGCGCGACACCCGGCTTCGGGCCAGACTTTTGCCTTCCCCGATGTGGCGCAAGGCCTTCCCGAACCACAGGTCCTGACATGAAACGCACCCTTGGCGTCTGCTACTACCCCGAACACTGGCCCGAGACGCAATGGGCCGAAGATGCCTCCCGCATGGCCAAGCTGGGCCTGACCTGGGTCCGGATCGGCGAATTCGCCTGGTCGCGGATGGAGCCGGAACCCGGCCGCTATGACTGGGCCTGGCTTGACCGCGCCATCGAAACCTTGGGCAAGCACGGTCTGAAGGTCGTCCTTGGCACCCCGACGGCCACCCCGCCGCGCTGGATGATCGACCGGCATCCCGACATGTTGCCGGTCGGCAAGGATGGATCGACCCGCGGCTTCGGCTCGCGGCGGCACTACTGCTTTTCACACCGCGGCTACCGGGCGGAATGCGCGAAGATCGTGACAGCGCTGGCGGAACGCTATGGCAAGAACCCGCATGTCGCCGCCTGGCAGACCGACAACGAATATGCGTGCCACAAGACGACACTTAGCTACTCGGACGCGGCCCGCACCGCGTTCCAGGACTGGCTGGCGCAGAAGTATCAGTCGCCAGATGTGCTCAACCGCGCCTGGGGCAATGTGTTCTGGTCGATGGAATACACCGACTTTCGCGACATCGGCCTGCCGAACCTGACGGTGACCGAGCCGAACCCGTCGCATGTCATGGACTTCCGCCGCTTTGCCAGTGACGAAGTGACCAGCTTCAACCGGTTGCAGACCGAGATCATCCGCAAACATTCTCCCGCGCCGATCGCCCACAACTTCATGGGTGCGGTGACCGAGTTCGATCATTGGGACGTCGGTGCCGATCTCGATATCGCAAGCTGGGACAGCTATCCGCTGGGGTTTCTGGTCGACCGCGTCCCCGCCGACCCCGAGCACAAGCGCCGCTTCGTTCATCAGGGAGACCCGGATTTCCAGGCCTTCCACCACGACCTGTACCGCGCCGTGGGCCGGGGCCGCTGGTGGATCATGGAACAGCAGCCCGGCCCGGTGAACTGGGCACCCTACAATCCCGATCCTCTGCCCGGCATGGCCCGGCTTTGGGCCTGGGAGGCCTTTGCCCATGGGGCCGAGGCGGTCTGCTATTTCCGCTGGCGCCAGGCCCCCTTTGCGCAGGAACAGATGCACGCGGGGCTTCTGCGCCCCGACAGTGCGACGGCCCAAGCCTTTCGCGAAGTCGAGACCGTGGCCCGGGAACTTGCCGCCATGCCGCCCGAGGCTGGTACGGCCAAATCCGATGTGGCGCTGGTCTTCGACTATGCCTCGGACTGGGCCTGGGAGATCCAGCCGCAGGGCCGGAGTTTCAGCTATTTCTGGCTGGTGTTCCACATCTACAAGGGCCTGCGTCGGCTGGGGTTGAACGTGGACATCGTCCGGCCCGATGAAAAGGACCTGTCGGCCTACAAGCTGGTGCTGGCACCGGGCCTGTTCTCCCTGTCCGACCCGCTGAAGGCCGCGCTGGCCGCTCACAAGGGCACGTCGATCCTGGGGCCGCGCACCAATTCCAAGACGCCGAACTTCGCGATCCCGGTGCCGCTGCCGCCCGCATTGCCGGGGCTGGACAGCGTTATCGCGCGCGTCGAAAGCCTGCCGCCGGACGTGCCGGTGCCACTGGCTCAAGGCGGGGCGCTGATCAACTGGCGCGAAAAGCTCGAAGGCGGCGCAGAGGTTGTGGAAGTGGCCGAAGACGGCTGGCCCGCGCTGGTGGCGGCGGGAAAGCTGCACTACCTTGGCGGTTGGCCGGATGACACCGCCCTGACCCGCATCCTGATGCGCGCCTGTGCCGCCGAGGGGATCGAAACTGATCCCCTGCCCGAGGGCCTGCGCCGCCGCGATACCGCGACGCATCGGTTCCTCTTCAACTACAACCCGGTTCCGGCCGAATGGGGCGGGGTCACCATTCCCCCCGCCGGAGTGCACTGGACACCCCTCTGAAGCAAAGCGGTCAGTCCTGAACCGCGACCGTGCCTGTCACCGGCAGGAAGGCCGCTGCGTTCGGGCCCAGGGTCAGCCGGTCGCCTTGCAGGACCACGTGCAGGGACGGACCGACGGGGGCAGCCACGCCTGCG
>WOUW01000041.1:11697-21579 GCA_009773055.1 Paracoccaceae bacterium | reverse complement strand
CCGATGGGCAGATCTGCCGAGGCCGCGTCGGCAAAGGGCATCCAGCTGGCCCCAAGCTTTGCGATCTGTTTCCGACCGATGATCATGACCGGTGCTCCAGGCATTCCGAGATGTAGAAACCCGAGGTGATGCGGCCCTGGCGCGTCAGGGTGCCGGGGCAACGGCGGGCCAGGCGGGCCGGATCATGCGGGATCATGGTGGGCGAGCGGTCCGAGCGCGGGAAGAGCTTGCCAAAGGTGAAGAAGGCCATGAGGAACGGCGTGCGTGGGGCGACGGTGAAGACGATGGCCTGGGCGGTGCGCTGCGAAAGGGTGTCGAGGACGCGGCCAATGTCGGCGTCGCGGTAGTAGATCAGGCTGTCCATCGCGAGGGTGAAGTCGAAGCGGCCAAGGGCCGGGTCGGACATGTCGCCGGACCGGAAGTCGACATTGTCGAAAAGCGCCGGGTGCAGGCGGCGTTTGGCGATGTCGATCAGTTGGGGCGAGATGTCGACGGCGGTGACCTTCGCACCGCGCTGGGCGAGTTCCGACGCCATCGCGCCCGTGCCGCAGCCTGCGTCGAGGACGCGGGCCCCACGGAGGTCTTGCGGCAGGCGCGACAGCATCAGCGCGCGCATCTGGTCACGGCCCTTGCGGACCGTCTCGCGGATGCGGGAAACCTTCTCGTGCGAGGTCAGCCGCTCCCACGTCTGGGTCGCGGTGCGGTCGAAGTAGGTTTCGACCCGGTCGCGGGTGAGACTGTAGGCTGCTTCAGAGACGGGGGGCATCAGTCAAATCCCAGAAGTTCGAAGATCTCGCGGTCAGGCAGCGGTTGCGGGGTGGAGCCTTCGCCTTCCACCGACCGCCAGAGGGCATCAGCGAGGCGGATGTATTCGGCGCGTGCGGTGACGATGTCCTGCTCGTCGTCCATCTCGAAGAGGGTCTTCTTCTTCAGGCGCGAACGGCGGATGGCGTCGATGTCGGGCATGTGGGCGAGGCGGTTGAAGCCGACCTTTGCGCAGTAGCGGTCGACCTCATCGGTCTCGCGGGAGCGGTTGGCGACGCAGCCCGCGAGGCGGACCTTGTAGTTGCCGGACTTGGCCTGGACCGCGGCGATGATGCGGTTCATCGCGTAGATGCTGTCGAAGTCGTTGGCGGTGACGATCACGGCACGGTCGGCGTGTTGCAGGGGGGCCGCGAAGCCGCCGCAGACCACGTCGCCGAGGACGTCGAAGATCACCACGTCGGTGTCTTCCAGAAGGTGGTGTTGTTTCAACAGCTTGACGGTCTGGCCGACGACATAGCCGCCGCAGCCGGTCCCTGCAGGCGGTCCGCCAGCCTCGACACACTTCACGCCATTGAAGCCGGTGGCGACGTAGTCTTCAGGCCGGAGTTCCTCGGCGTGGAAGTCGACCTCCTTGAGGATGTCGATCACGGTCGGTTGCAGGCGTCCGGTGAGGGTGAAGGTGGAATCGTGCTTCGGGTCGCAGCCGATCTGCAGGACCCGCTTGCCCATCATCGAAAACGCGGCCGAGAGGTTCGACGAGGTGGTGGACTTGCCGATGCCGCCCTTGCCGTAGACGGAAAAGACCTTGGCGCCGTCGATGCGGACAGCAGGGTCAAGCTGGACCTGGACGGAGCCTTCACCGTCCAACCCCCGCAGGTTCGGAATTTCATCGCGCGGGCTCATTTGCTGCCCCTTTCAATGTGATGGGTCATTCGGCGGCGATCCCTTCCAGGCGATCCTCAAGTTCGTCGGCGGCGTTCTGCAGCGCGGCGAGGGTGGCGGGATCGGGTGTCCAATAGGCGCGGTCCGAGGCTTCCAAGAGGCGCTGGGCCATGCGGGAGGAGGCTTCGGGGTTCAGGGCAGCGAGACGTCGACGCATTGCCTCGTCGGTGACGAAGGTTTCGGTCAGGCGCTGGTAGACCCAGGGCTCGACTTTGCCGGTGGTGGCGGACCAGCCGAAGGTGTTCGAGACGTGGGATTCGATCAGGCGCACGCCCTCGGCCCCGTGGCGGAGGAGGCCTTCGTAGAATTTGGGGTTCAGGGTGCGGGAGCGGCTTTCCAGGGCGATCTGGTCCGACAGCGTGCGGACGGTGCCGCCGCCGCGCGTCTGGTCGCCGATGTAGACCGGGGTGTCCTGGCCGCCACGGGCGCGTTTCACGGCGCGGGCGATGCCGCCGAGGGTGTCGAAGTAGTGGTCAACGCTGGTGACGCCAAGTTCGACGGATTCGAGGTTCTGGTAGGCGAGGTCGACGTCCTTGAGCGCCTTTTGCAGGAGTGCCGGGTTGCCCTTGGCCTTGCCGGTGACGCCATAGGCGAAGCTTTTCCGGTTCTCGTAGGCGTCGGCGAGTTCGTCCTCATCCCCGAAGGCGGAGTTGTCGACCATGATGTTGACGTTGGACCCATAGGCCCCCTCGGCGTTGGAGAAGACGCGGAGGGCGGCGGTTTCCATGTCGGTGTTCATCTCGGCGGCGTAGCGCAGAGCGTGGGCGCGGATGAAGTTGAGGGCTTCGGGCTCATCGGCTGTGGCGGCCTTGAAGGCGGCTTCGGCGAGCATTCTGGTCTGCAGCGGCAGGAGGTCGCGGAAGATGCCGGAGAGGGTCATCACGACGTCGATGCGCGGGCGACCGAGTTCGGCGAGCGGGATCAGGTCGGCCCCGGCGAGGCGGCCGTAGCTGTCGAAGCGGGGCTTGGCACCCATCAGTGACAGTGCCTGAGCGATGGGGCCGCCGTCGGATTTGATGTTGTCGCTGCCCCAGAGGACGAGGGCCACAGTGCGCGGGAGGGTCGGGTGGGTCGCCAGCAGGCGGTCGGCCTGGGCCTTGCCGTCGGCGAGGGCAAAGGCGGTGGGCATCCGGAACGGGTCGAAGGCGTGGATGTTGCGGCCCGTGGGCAGGATCTGCGGCGAGCGGATCAGGTCGCCGCCCGGGACGGGGGAGATGTAGCGGCCGGAAAGGGCGCGGAGGAGGGCGGGGATTTCGGTGTCTTGCTGGAGGTGCTGCTCGACTGCGGCGCGGGCTACCGGGTCGTCGGGCATGAGCGCGAGGTATTCGGCGCGCTGGGCGTCGGTCATGGGGCGGCCAAGGACGTGGAGGCCGTCGGTGATGAGGGCGCCTTCGGTTTCGAGTAGCTTCAGCCAGAGCGCGTCGGGGTTGGACAGGTCCATGTCGACGGCTTTCGCCTGTTCGGCGATCAGAAGGGCGAGGTCCTCGCGGTCGGGCGCGTCGGGGGCCAGCGCGCGGAAGCGGGTGAGGCTGTCTTTGAGGTCGACGAGGCCCTTGTAGAGGCCGGATTGGGCCAGGGGCGGGGTCAGGTGGGTGACGGTGACGGCGTTTGACCGGCGCTTGGCCAGCGTCGCCTCGGACGGGTTGTTCGCGGCGTATAGGTAGACGTTCGGCAGGTTGCCGATCAGGCGGTCGGGCCAGCATTTGCCGGAGAGGCCCGCCTGCTTGCCGGGCATGAATTCGAGGGCGCCGTGCATGCCGAAGTGGAGGAGGACGTCGGCGCCGAAATCCTTTTTCATCCAGTCGTAGAAGGCCATGAAGGCGTGGGTCGGGGCGAAGCCCTTTTCGAACAGAAGGCGCATTGGGTCGCCTTCATAGCCGAAGACGGGCTGGATGCCGACGAAGATATTGCCGAATTGTTTGCCAAGGACGAAGACTTCCGCGCCGTTGGATTGGGCGCGGCCGGGGGCGGGGCCCCAGGCCTTTTCCGTCTCGGCCAGCCAGCGGGAGCGGCGGACAAGTTCCGAGGCCGGGATGCGGGCGGCGACGTTGGCAGGCTGGCCGAAGGCGGCGGCGTTGCCTTTGAGGACGAGGTCGCGGAGGGCCTCGACGGTCGCGGGTGGGGTGACGTCGTAGCCGTCGGCCTTCATAGCGTTAAGGGTGTTCAGGAGGCTTTCGAAGACGCCGAGATAGGCGGCGGTGCCCACGGCCCCGGCGTTGGGCGGGAAGCCGTAGAGGACGATGGCGACTTTGCGCTTCGCCGTTTCGCTGCGGCGGAGGGTGGCGAGGCGGAAGACCTTTTCAGCCAGCGCCTCGATGCGTTCTGGGCAGGGGGCCATGACGCGGGAGGCGTGGTCTTCGGGGGCACGGCAGTTGTGCTCGCAGCCGGTGCAGCCGCTGGCGTCGTGGCGGCCGGCAAAGACGGTGGGGTTGGTCGCGCCGTCGATTTCCGGAAGCGCGATGAGCATGGTGGTCTCAACGGGCCCAAGGCCACCTTCGGTGGTGGCCCATTGTCCGAGGGTCTGGAATTCCAGCGGGTGAGCGCCGACGTAAGGCACGTCGAGGGCAGCGAGCGTGGCGATGGCGGCGGGGCTGTCGTTGTAGGCGGGGCCGCCGACGAGGGAGAAGCCGGTGAGGGAGACGAGGGTGTCGATCCGGTTCGCGCTCATGAAGGCGTCGATGGCCGGGCGGCCGTCGAGGCCTGCGGCGAAGGCGGGGACGCAGGCGATGCCGCGGGCTTCGAACGCGCGGATGACGGCGTCGTAATGCGCGGTGTCCGAGGCGAGGATGTAGGACCGCAGCATCAGGAGGCCGACGGTGGCGGTGGTGCCGTCGGGCTTCGGCAGCAGCGCGGGGTCGGTGAAGACGCGGGCCGCGACGTCGGGGTGGTAGAGGCCGACATCGGGGTAATCGACGGGGAGGGCCGCCTTGACCTTGTTCCAGTCGCGGTTCGGGGCATAGCGGCTGACGAGGTAGCGGACCATGCTTTCGATGTTGTCGTCGGAGCCGCCGAGCCAGTATTGCATCGACAGGAACCAGGCGCGCATGTCCTGGGCCTTGCCGGGGATGAAGCGCAGGATCTTCGGCAGGCGGCGCAGCATCGCCATCTGCTTTTCGCCCGAGGAACCTGAGGGGCCTTTGTTGCCCCGAAGCTTCTTGAGGAAGGCCATCGCGCCTGAGGCGGGGAGCGACATGTCGAGGTCGCCCATCTTGGTCAGCTTGACGATCTGCGGGTCGGAGATGATGCCGACGCAGGCGTCCAGCTGGTCGCGGCGGGCCTGCATGTCGGGCAGGATCTGGGTCAGGTGCTCTTCCAGGAAGATCAGGTTGGCGACGATGATGTTGGCTTGGGCCACGTCGCGCTTGGCGCGGGCGAGGGCGGCGGGATTTTCGGCCCATTCGGCGGCGGCGTGGACGGAAATGGCGATGCCGGGGAAGTCATTGGCGAGGCGTCCCGCGACACGTTGGGCGGGGCCTGCGGCATGGGCGTCGAGGGTGACGATGACAAAGCGGTAGAGGCCGTCTTCTACGGTTTTCGTTACGTCCGCCGATGTGTAGCGGTCATCGCGCATAGTGGGCCTTTGCCTCGTAGAGGGTCTCGATGCTGATCTGGGTGACGCCTTTCTCGGTGGCGTATTTCTCGGTGTTGCGGCGGGCCTTGGTGCGGACGAAGAAGGGGATCTTCTTCAGTTCCTGCTCGGCCTCGGGGAGCCAGTGGAGGGCGTGCGCCAGGGCCTGGGCGGCCTCGATCATCTGGGTGGCGGCGTTGGCGGTGGGTTCCAGGATCGGGGCAGGGGCCGGGGTGGCCTTGCCGCCGTGGTGGCTGGGACCGGCGGCGTCGTGGAACTCGAAATCCTCGCGGAACATTGTGAGGAGGTGTTCTTCGAGGCCCATCACGAGGGGGTGGATCCAGGTGTCGAAGAGGACGTTGGCGCCTTCGAACCCCATCTGGGGCGAGTAGCGGGCAGGGAAGTCCTGGACGTGGACCGGGGCCGAGATCACGGCGCAGGCGATGCCGAGGCGCTTGGCGATGTGACGCTCCATCTGCGTGCCGAGGATGAGTTCCGGCGCGGCGGCGATGATGGCGGCTTCGACGTCGAGGTAGTCGTCGGAGATCAGCGCCTCCAGCCCGTAGTCCTTGGCGCAGGCGCGCATTGGCCTTGCGAATTCGCGGTTGTAGCAGCCGAGGCCGACGACCTCGAAGCCGATTTCATCGCGGGCGACGCGGGCGGCGGCCATGGCGTGGGTGGCGTCGCCGAAGATGAAGACGCGCTTGTTGGTGAGGTAGGTCGAGTCGACGGAGGCCGACCACCAGGGTTGGCGGAGGTTCTTTTCGTCGACATGTGCGCTGACGCCTGCCAGGGCGGCGACTTCGGCGATGAACTCGCGGGTGGCTTGCGCGCCGATCGGGATGGTTTTGGTCCATGCTTGCGCGTGGTGCTTCTCCAGCCAGCGGGCGGCACCTTCGCCGGTTTCGGGGTAGAGGAGGACGTTGAAATGGGCGGCGGGGAGGCGTTTCAGGTCGTCGGGCGAGGCGTCCAGTGGGGCGGCCACGTTGACGGCGATGCCCATGCTGCGCAGGAGGGTCGCGATCTCGGTCACGTCGTCACGGTGGCGGAAGCCGAGGGCGGTCGCGCCGAGGATGTTGCAGGAGACTTCTGCGGTGCGCTCGCAGGGTTGGGCCAGGGCGCGGACCAGGGCGTGGAAGGTTTCGTCCGCGCCGAAGTTTTCCTTGCGGGAGTAGCTGGGCAGGTCCAGCGGCACGACGGGGCAGGGCAGGCCGAGGGTGGAGGCGAGGCCGCCCGGGTCGTCCTGGATCAGTTCGGCGGTGCAGGACGCACCGACGATCATCGCCTGGGGCTTGAAGCGGTCATAGGCGCCTTGCGCGGCGCGCTTGAAGAGGTTGGCAGTGTCGCCGCCAAGGTCCGAGGCCTGGAAGGTGGTGAAGGTGACCGGCGGGCGGTGGTTGCGACGCTCGATCATCGTGAAGAGGAGGTCGGCGTAGGTGTCGCCTTGCGGGGCGTGGAGGACATAGTGGACGTCCTTCATCCCGGTGGCGACGCGCATCGCGCCGACGTGCGGGGGGCCTTCGTAGGTCCAGAGGGTGAGTTTCATGCTTGAGCCCCTTCCAGAAGCGCGCGGCGGCGGAGGGGGCGGGAGAAGAGGCCAGCGAGGTCACCTGCCTGTTCGTAGAAATGGACCGGGGTAAAGACGAGCTCGATCGCCCATTTGGTCGCATAACCGGCGGCTTCCAGCGGGTTCGCAAGGCCAAGGCCGCAGACGGTGAGGTCGGGCTTCAGGGCGGCGTGGCGGTCAAGCTGCAGGTCGACGTCCTGGCCTTCGGAGAGGACGGTTTGCGGTAGCAGCGCGAGTTCCGGTTCCATCAGGCCGCGGTGCAGGTAGGGAGTGCCGACCTCGACCGGGAGCATACCGCATTCGCGGGCGAGAAAGCGCGCGAGGGGGATTTCCAGCTGGCTGTCGGGAAACATGAAGAGCGTCTTGTCGCGCAGGGTTTCCGCATGGGCGGCGACGGCCTTGCGGGCCCGGGCACGGGGGGCGGCGGTGACGGCTTCGAACGTCTCAAGGGTGACGCCGCAGGTCTTGGCGACGGCGCGGAGCCAGTCGGTCGTGCCTTCCTCGCCAAACGGGAAGGGGGCGGCAATGCGATCCGCGCCCCGCCGTTCAAGGGCATGCGCCGTGTCCGCGAGGAAGGGCTGGGTCAGGATGAAGCGGGTGTTCGGGCCGACCTTGGGTGCGCCCGAAGCGCGGCGGGAGGGAAGGAAGCTGACGTTCTTGATGCCCATCTGAGTCAGGAGCGACAGGCACTGGTCTTCGACCACGTCGGGCAGAGCGCCGACGACGAGCAGGCTTTCCTCGGCGGTGTCTTCCAGAGACGGGACCATGGCGGCTAGGCAGGCGTCCTCTCCTTGCGTGAAGGTCGTCTCGATGCCCGAACCGGAGTAGTTGTAGACCCGGACCGCGCCGCCGTGGCGGGCGTTCAGGCGTTCGGCGGTGCGGGAGAGATCAAGCTTGATCACCTCGGACGGGCAGGAGCCGACAAGGAAGAGCTGGCGGATGTCGGGACGGCGGGAGAGGAGGCGTTCGACCTCACGCTCCAGTTCCGTATGCGCGTCGGCGAGGCCGGCGAGGTCCTTCTCTTCCAGGATCGCAGTGCCGAATCGCGGCTCGGCGAAGATCATCACCCCGGCAGCGGATTGCAGGAGATGCGCACAGGTGCGGGAACCCACGACAAGGAAGAAGGCGTCCTGCATCTTGCGGTGCAGCCAGATGATCCCGGTCAGGCCGCAGAACACCTCACGCTGGCCACGCTCGCGCAGGACTGGGGTGTGCAGGCAGCCGTTCATCGGGGTGTCGAGGCTCATGCGGGGTGCCCCCTGGGTTCGGAGCTGTCGAGCCGGGCGCGGCGGAGTTTCATGAGGAACTGTGCTGCGTTCAGGAAATAGGTCGCATAGGCCGCAAGAGCGAGGAGCATCAGCTGCAAAGGCGCGATGGATTCGGTAATCAGGCCATAGAGATAGAGCGTGTGCAGCGCGATGACGACGAAGCTAACCACGTCCTCCCAGAAGAAGGCGGGGGCGAAGAGGTACTGGCCGAAAACGACCTTCTCCCAGATCGCGCCGGTGACCATGATCGTGTAGAGGATTGCGGTCTTCACGAGGATCGAGACGGTCGCGGCGGCGTAGCCTTCGCCGGTCCAGAGATAGTGCAGGACCAGAACCAGCGAGACAGCGAAGACAAGGAACTGCACGGGGGCGAGGATGCCCTGGACGATGGTCCAGACGGTCGAATCTCGTCTTTCGCGCTGGCTAGGCGTGTACAGCGGATCGGGCCGGGGATCAGAGGCAGCAGCAGTCATCCTTACGCCTCAAACTTCGCCACGTTGACACTCAGCGTAGTCAGGCAGCATTGTCTGTCAATGTAAATTTACACTTTTTTGCGAGCATGGTGGTTGGATTTTCAGCTTTTGGCTGGCGATCGCAGAAGGCTGCCGCTAAGAAAATGTAATAATTAACAATATGTTAGGTTGTGGTGCCGCGACCGTTCTGCATGGAATGTCAATTTAAGTGGACAGAAAGGCGGGATTATTGTGTCATGAGGCACGCGAGTCGCAGGCTTCTCATCACCGCAAGGCGGTGCTAACGTGGCCCGGCATCTGCAAAACCGCCTGGGAGCGTCGCCGATGCGTGACAATGGGATACCAGATGCAGACGTTGGATGCGGCCTGGAGGCCCATGCTGGACTTGCGCGGGAGGCGCTGAACTACTTGGTTTCCGTGCGTGGTCAGAACAGTGTGATGGTTAAGCAAGAGCATTTCGATCATTTCATGCATGTCCTTTCGTCGGACGCGGTTTTCGACCCCGAGGCATTGCTGGAGGCGATGGCCGCGCGGCGGCTGGACGCGACGACCGTTGCCTGCAGCTATGTCCCCGCAGCCGCGCGGTGCCTGGGAGATCGCTGGCTTGCCGACGAGATCAGCTTTGTCGACGTGACGGTCGGCACCGAACGGCTGCACAGTGTGGTGCGCCGCGTGGATGAACTTCTGGACGACGACCACAAGGTCCTGGGGCCGTCAGCGCTGATCCTGGTGGCCGAAGCAGAGCAGCATACGCTGGGGGCCTTCGTGCTGGCCTTGCAGCTGCGGGCGGCGGGGTTGAGTGCGGTCGTGCGGGTGGCCCCGGTGGCTAGCGAGCTGACCCAGCTGATGGCGGCGAACCGGTTCGATCTGGCGCTGGTGTCTTTGGGCTGTTCGGCGGCACTTGGCTCGGGCATCGGGCTGGTGCGGACACTGAAGCTGTTGTCGCGTGGAGACATGCGAATCTTTGTCGGCGGTTCGATCCCGGTTTCGGACGAAAGACTGCTGGCCGAAACGGGTGCCGATCGCGTGTTGCGCGACGTCGCTGCACTGCTGGCGGAATATGGGATCAGCGCGGAGGGCCGTGACCTTGATCGAGTGGGCCGGAAGGCCGTAAATCTGCGCCGTAGATCGGTCGCGAAAGGGGATGGAGTTGAAGCGTGAGGGTAGCATCGCGTTAGCCCCGGCACCTGCAGCGTTGCAGATGGTGCTAGATCTTGTCGGAGAGGCCTCGGACCTGACACTGGTCTTTGGTCCGGATCGGCGGGTCGAGACCGTAATCGCAAATCCGCAATCGGGACT
>WOUW01000041.1:0-11640 GCA_009773055.1 Paracoccaceae bacterium | reverse complement strand
ATGAATTTCCGGTGCGTTATGTCCTGCGTCGCTGGCCCGGTACGGACCGGCGCCTGATGATGGGCCGCGATCTACGGGCGCTGGCCGAAGTGCAGCAACAGCTGGTGCAGGCACATCGGGCCATCGGGCGCGACCACGAAGCGCAACGCGAACTGGAGACCCGGTATCGCGTGCTGATGGAAGAGAACTCGTTCCCGCTGCTGATCGTGTCGGAAACCACCGGGCGGATTGTTGACCTCAACAGCTCGGCCGCGCGGCTTTTGGGTGCGCCGCGCGGGGATCTGCTGAACTCTCCGGTCGCGCAGGAATTTGACGGGCGGCGGCGGGGCGAGTTGATCGAGTCGCTGGCACGCAATGCCACCAGCGACTCTGGCGGGCCGCTGGATCTGAATGTCCGGCGCACGTCGCAGCGGGTCAAGCTGTCGGCCAAGATGTTCCGCGCCGCACGCGACCGGCTGCTTCTGTGCAGAATCGGCTTGTCCGACATTGCCCAGTCGCAGGAAGGCGACCGCAACCTGATGCTGCAAAGCCTGTTCGACAAGGGCACGGATGCGATCATCTTCCTGGACGGAAGTGGCGTGATCAAGGCCGCGAACGAGGCGTTCCTGCATCTGACGGACAGCCACAGCCAGTCGGTCGTGGTGGACCGGGCGTTTTCGGACTTCCTGGCGCGGGGGGCGGTAGACCTGAAGGTCCTGCTCGACAACGTCAAGCGCGTGGGTCATCTGCGGCACTACCGGACGCGGCTGAACACCGATTACATGGGCGAAGTGTCAGTCGAGCTTTCGGCGACGATGTTCCAGGATCGCGGCAAATCGTTCGTTGCCATCGTCGCGCGGGATTCGGTGGTGAAGGACAGCATTGTCTGGCCCACGGCTGCCGGGGCCGACAACGAGGGCCTGCGCAACGTGATGCGGCTGGTGGGCTATTCGACGCTGAGGGAGATCGTCGACGAGACGACCGAGATCATCGAGAGGATGTGCATCGAGGCCGCGCTGGAAATGTCCGGCAACAACCGGGCTGCGGCGGCGGAGCTTCTGAGCCTGTCGCGTCAGTCGCTGTATGTGAAGCTGCGCAAGTTCGGGATTCTGAACAAGGAAACCGAGTAATTTGACCTGGGCCAGGTCCGTCCTGGGCCAGGTCCGTCACCCGAAATCTGTCAACCTGAGTTGACACCGTCGATTGCGACGGGTGCTTTGGCAGACAAGGCGCCGGTATGTGCACGACGTCTGCTATCCGAACAGCCCTACCGGTGAGGCCGGGATTGCCGGCAACTGGCCCCCGACCGCGGTGAACTTTGGGCGGCTGGTGCGGCCGAAGATGCGGGTGACCGAAATCGCGCGATGCGCCCGTGGTGATCCGGTCCGCCGGTTCGAGGTGGGGCCTGCGGCAATGTAAGTCTTGCCAGACTCGGAAGTGTAAGGCTTAATTGACAGTATGAGCGACGCACTCACGCATACCCCGCAAAGCTGGCCGGAACCCCGCGCCATGCTGACCCTGATCAAGCCGATAACCTGGTTCCCGCCGGTCTGGGCCTATCTGTGCGGGGCGGTGTCCTCTGGCGTGCCCTTGGGGGCGAACTGGACGACGGTTCTTCTGGGCATGGTGCTGGCCGGTCCGATCGTTTGCGGGATGAGCCAGGCCGCAAACGACTGGTGCGACCGGCATGTGGACGCGATCAACGAACCGCATCGGCCGATCCCTTCGGGCCGGATTCCGGGGCGCTGGGGGTTGTGGATTGCGCTGGCGATGACGGTCTTGTCGCTGGTCGTGGGCTGGTTGCTGGGCCCGTGGGGCTTTGGGGCGACGGTGGTCGGGGTGATTGCGGCCTGGGCCTATTCGGCGGAGCCTGTGCGGCTGAAGCGGTCGGGCTGGTGGGGGCCGGGGCTTGTGGGCCTGTCCTATGAGGGGCTGCCGTGGTTCACCGGGGCGGCGGTGCTGCTGGGGTCAGCGCCGAGGTTCGAGAACCTGGCAATCGCCCTACTTTATGCCTTTGGCGCGCACGGGATCATGACTTTGAACGATTTCAAGGCGCTGGAGGGCGACCGGCAGCATGGTGTGCGGTCCTTGCCGGTGGTGCTGGGGCCGGAAGTGGCCGCGAAGATCGCCTGCACGGTGATGGGCATGGCGCAGCTGCTGGTGGTGGCGCTGCTGGTCATCTGGGGCAAGCCCTGGCACGCGCTGGCTGTCGCCGCGGTGCTCATAGCGCAGGTTGCGGCGATGCGAGTGCTGCTTCGCGATCCGAAGGGCAAGGCGCCCTGGTACAACGGGACGGGCGTGGTGCTTTATGTCACCGGCATGATGATTTCCGCTTTTGCGATCAGGGGGTTGGCATGACCTTATCCTGGCTTCAGATCGTCCGGCTTGGGCTGGTGCAACTGTGCCTGGGCGCGGTGGTGGTGCTGACGACCTCGACCCTCAACCGGCTGATGGTGGTGGAGCTGGCGCTTCCCGCGATGCTGTCGGGCGCGCTGGTGGCGCTGCATTCCTTTGTGCAGATCACTCGGCCAAGCTGGGGCTTCCTGTCGGACGCGCAGGGCAACCGGACGCGGTTCATCATCGGCGGGATGGCGGTGCTGTCTGCGGGGGCGGCGCTGGCGTCGTGGATGGTGGCGATGGGGATTGCGGGGAATGGGGTCGGGCTGGCGGTGTCGGTTCTGGCCTATGTGCTGATCGGGATGGGGGCGGGGGCCTCGGGCACCTCGCTGCTGGCGCTGTTGGCAAGCGGCTGCGCGCCGGAGCGGCGGGCGGCGGCGGCGACGATCACCTGGTTGATGATGATTTTCGGGATTGCGGTGACCTCTGGCGTGATCGGGGCGTTGCTGGACCCTTACAGCTCTGCGCGGCTGATGGCGATTGTCGGCGTGGTGACGGTCGGGGCGGTGCTACTGACCGCCTTGGCGATCTGGGGGATCGAGCGGAAGGTCATCCCGACTCGGATGCCAGATGAAACCCCGCTACGGCGAGGGCTGGCCGAGGTCTGGGCCGAGAAGCGGACGCGGGTGTTTACCCTCTTCATCTTCCTGTCGATGACCGCCTTCTTCCTGCAGGAACTGATCCTGGAGCCATATGCGGGGCTGGTGTTTGCCTATTCTCCCGGTGCTTCGACCAGCCTGTCGGGCGCGCAGCATGGGGGCATGTTCATCGGCATGCTCGCCGTGGGGATCGCGGTTTCGGGGCTGAAGATCGGGACTTTGCGGGGCTGGGTCACGGGTGGCTGCCTCGGCTCGGCGGTGATGCTGGCGGTGATTGCGGGGCTTGGGCAGGCGCAGCTTGACCTTCTGACCCCGGCGGTGGCGCTGTTGGGCGTGTTCTCGGGCATGTTCGCCATCGCGTCCATCGGTGCGATGATGCAGTTGGCGGGCCAGGGCCGCGAGGGGCGCGAGGGGACGCGGATGGGCGTCTGGGGTGCGTCGCAGGCGATTGCGCAGGGGCTTGGCGGCTTTGCCGGCGCGGCGATGGTCGATGCGCTGCGGCTGTCGGGGTCGACGGCCAATGCCTTCGGGATCGCCTTCGCGCTTGAAGCGCTTTTGTTTGTTGCGGCCGGGCTGATGGCCTGGCGGATCATTGACGGGGGCCGACTTCGGACCTCGACGCGGCTGGTTCCGGGAGAATGACCATGTATGACGCATTCGTGGTGGGTGGCGGGCCTTCGGGCGCGACGGCGGCCGAGGATCTGGCGCGGGCGGGCTACAAGGTGGCCCTTCTGGACCGGGACGGGCGGATCAAGCCTTGCGGGGGCGCGATCCCACCACGGGCGATCAAGGATTTCGACATTCCGGACTATCTGGTGGTGGCCAAGATCAAGACGGCGCGGATGATTTCGCCCACGGGCCGGGCGGTCGATATCCACATCGAGGGCGGCTATGTCGGCATGGTCCAGCGGTTGGATTTCGACGAGTTCCTGCGCGACCGGGCAAGGATGATCGGGGCCGAACGGCTGACCGGGACCTTCCTGCGGGTAGAGCGGGATACGGCTGGAACGCATGTCGTCTGGCGCGAGAAGGCCTCGGGGCAGGAGCAACGGTCTTTGTGCCGGGTGGTCATCGGCGCGGATGGGGCGAAGTCTGGCGTGGCGCGGGCCGAAGTGCCGGGGGGCGACAGCATTCCTTATGTCATCGCCTACCACGAGATCATCAAGGCCCCGGCGGCCAATGCAGACTATGACCCGGTGCGCTGCGATGTGATCTATGACGGACATATATCCCCGGACTTCTACGGCTGGGTCTTTCCGCATGGCGACACGGCGTCTGTGGGCATGGGCACCGAAGACGGAGCGGTGGACCTGAAAAAAGCGACGGCGGACCTGCGGGCGATGTCGGGGTTGACGGATTGCGAGACGATCCGGCGCGAGGGGGCTCCGATTCCGTTGAAGCCCTTGGACCGTTGGGACAATGGCAAGGACGTGGTGCTGGCGGGGGATGCGGCGGGGGTTGTGGCTCCGTCTTCCGGGGAAGGCATCTTCTACGCGATGGCGGGGGGACGGGCGGCGGCAACGGCGGCTCAGGCATTCCTGCGGTCGGGGAAGGCGTCGGAGTTGAAGCTGGCGCGGAAGCTGTTCCTGAAAGAGCATGGCACGGTGTTCAAGGTCTTGCGGTCGATGCAGAACGCGTATTATCGCAGCGACGACCGGCGTGAGCGGTTCGTGAGCCTGTGTCACGACATCGACGTGCAGCGCCTGACCTTCGAGGCCTACATGAACAAGAAGCTTGTCGCGGCGCGCCCCTTGGCCCATCTGAAGATCGGGGTGAAGAACGTGATGCACCTGATGGGGATCGTCAGTCCAAAATGGTCGTGATGGAAAAGGTAGACCTACCGATCCCGGCCTTCGGGCCTGATGGGGTTTTGGTGCCGGTGGGCAAGCTGGCCGTGCACCGGCAGGGGCTGCGGCATCCGGCGGTGTCGGTGTTTGTGCTGCGCGGGTCCGAGATCCTGATCCAGCAGCGGGCGGCGGGGAAGTATCATACTCCCGGGCTTTGGGCGAACACCTGCTGCACGCATCCGAACTGGGGTGAGTCTGCGGCGGTCTGCGCCGAGCGTCGGTTGGGGCAGGAGCTGGGGATCAACGGTCTGGCGCTGCGACATGCAGGACAGGTGGAATACCGCGCGGCGGTGCCCGGCATCCGCGAACCCCTGATCGAGCACGAGGTGGTCGAGGTTTTCGTCGGCGAGGCCGGCTGGCCGTTGGACCTGGAGCTCGACCCCGACGAGGTGCAGGCGGTGCGCTGGGTTTCGCTGGACGCATTGCGGGCCGAGATTGCCGCCAAGCCGGAGGCGTTCACGCCCTGGCTGCGGATCTATCTTGAGAAGCACGCGGCGATGATCTTCGCGGCCTCAAGACTGGCCGAGGCTGTCCAGGATCAGGGCTGAGAGCCCGTCTTCCGTTTCTTCATGAGCTAGGTGGCCGAGCTTCGGCAAGAGGTGCAGCTTTGCGCCGGGGATGCGTTTGGCGGCGTCGATGGAGACCTGGGCGGGAACGGCGCGGTCGCCTTCTGATGCGATCAGGGTGACTTTTGTTTGCGTTTCGGGGAGGCGGGAGAGAAGGCCCTGCAGCTTCCAGTCGGCCATCATGCCCAGGGCCCCCGTGACGTGGTCGGGGTCGCGGACGAGCCTCAGGTATTGCGCGCGGCCTTCGGGGGCGAGGGGGGAGCCGGTGCCGGTCAGGATACGCTCCACGGTGCCGGGGCGGCCGAAGAAGGCGGTGATGGCGGAGGACGCGAAGGGGAGTGCTGCGAGGCCCTTGGCGATGATCGGGAACAGAAAGGCGGCAGCGCCGTCGAATTCCCCGAGGGCAGCGTTGAGGCCGATGATCTGGGGGACGTGGCGAAGCTCGACCATACGGAGGCCGATGGCCGCCCCGGCGGAGTGGCCGATGATGGCTGTCGGCTGGATGTTCAGCGTGTCGCAGAGGGTCCAGAGGTCTTGCGCCATGGCATCCAGGCCGAGGCGGCCGGAAAAGCCGGTGGCGGAGCAGCCGTGGCCGGGGAGGTCGGGGGTGATCACGCGGTAGCGTTGCGACAGGCCGGGGATGGTGCGGGAAAAGCTGTGGCCGGAGGCCCCGGTGCCGTGGAGGAGGAGGAGGGCGGGGGCGTCCTTGGGGCCGGTGTCGGCCACCCAGAAACGGTGGCGAGCCGTCTTGACGAGGCTCGATTGGGCCTTGAAGGGCCAGTCTTGGGGCAGGGCGGCGGGGGTCATCTCAGGCCAGGGTTGCGGCAATCGCCCGGGCGTCGGCGCGGGGGAGGGGGACGTAACGGCTGTGCATGGCAAGGGCCAGTTCCGCGAGGGCCGGTTGCGGGCGGTTGGCGACATCCAGTGTGACAGCGGCGATCCCGGCGGCGCGGATGGCGGTGGCAATCTGGTGGGCGTCGGCTTGCGCCTGAACGCGGTCGGGCTGGCCGTTCAGCGCGATGTTGGCGCGGCCGTCGGTGAGGAGGGCGAGGCTGGGGGTCATGCCTTGTCTGCGGGCGCGGAGGGCGGCGTCGAGGGCAGTGGCGAGGCCCGAGGCGAGGGGAGTTCCGCCGCCGCCGGGTAGGCCACGGAGCCGGGCCTTCGTGGTGGTCAGGCTGCGGGTGGGGGGGAGGATAAGTTCGGCCTTCTGTCCGCGCAGAACGACGAGGGCCACATGATCCCGGCGGCTGTAGGCTTGCGCGAGCATGAGTTCGACGGCGCCTTTGGCTTCGCCGAGGCGGGCCATGGCAGAGGAGCCGGAGGCGTCGACGACAAAGATCAGGACGCGGTCGGAGACTTCTTTGTAGCGTTTCAGGCGCAGGTCCGAGCGGTGGACGATCAGCGCGCGGTCGTGGGTGTCGTTGCGGCGTCTCAGGACCTGCCAAGGGGCGGCTTGTCTGAGGGTTGCCACCAGGTCGATGCGGGACTGACCATCTGGGCGGCCGGGGCGGGAGGGGAGCGGGCGGCCTCTGCGGTTGCCTGATTTCGCGGAGCCGGTGCCGGAGGCACCCTGTGCGGCGCGGTTGGCGCGGTCGGACTGGAGTTTGGCGAGGAGGTCGGGGGGGAGGGCGGCTTGGGCGGCCTCGATCAGGAGGTCGGCGAGGGATTGGAGGTCTTGTTCCTCGGGTTGTGAGTCCGGGGTGTCGGGTTGGTCGGGGGGCGGGGGCTCGGGCGGTTGGTTGGGCTGGGCTTCGGCTTCGGGCAGGGCGCGGTGGGCGAGGCCGAGTTCGGCGGCCTGGATCAGGTCGTCCTCGGTCACGGTCAGGCGGCCGTCCAGCGCCGCGATGGCGCGGGCGGCGCGACGGGTGGTGAGAAGGGCTCGGGGGGAGGCGATGCCAAGGCGGGCGGCGAGTTGGGCGAGAGCCTCGGTCAGGTCTTTGGGGACGGTGACCTGGGGGTAGAGGGTGCGGGCTTTGCGAAGGGTGCGGCGACCGATGGGGCGGGGGAGTTTGCGCGGGGAGCGCTCGCCCTCGAGGCTCAGGAACAGGCCGAGGCGGTCGGAGAGGGCGGAGGGGAGGCCTTCGCCATCCTCGGCGGCCTCGTCGAGCGCGACAAGGGCGTGGTGGCCTTTGTCCAAGGCTTGCGCAAGGCGGGCGGTGAGGGATGGGGGGGCGGATTCCGCCATCGGGAGGATGAGGAGGGCGGGGGTCGAAAGGACTCCCGGCCGGTGAATGGGGCGGCCTGCGGCGAGGGTGGCGACGGGGTCGGGGCCGCCGAGGAGGGCGAGGTCGTCGATGTTGGCGGAAAGGCGGCGCTGGGGACGGTCGAAGGGGGTGGCCGCAAGGGCCGTGGTGGCGACGTCACGGATGGGACCGGCGCGGGAACGAAGCCAGAGGCCGCCGAGGCCCACCGGGTCGACGGCAAGCACGCGCAGCGCGAGGTCGAGACGCGCCCAGGTCATCAGGCGAGGGTTTCGCTGACGGCGCGGGCGACGCGGTCGGAGGCTCCAGCCTCATCCAGCGGGTCGCGGCGGAGGCGGTGGCCGAGGGACATCGCGGCGATGCGGCGGAGGTGGTCGCGGGTGACCTTGGGGGCGGCCTCGCTTGCGGCAAGGGCGCGGGCGGCGCGGAGGAGGGTAAGCTCACCCCGGACGCCGTCAGAGCCAAGCGCGATGCAGAGGGCGGCGCAGTCTTCCAGCGCGGCGCGGGGGGTCTGGATTTTGGGGAGGGAAGCGCGGGCGTTCAGGATGGTTTCGCGGAGGTCGGATTCGGCTTGGCCCCAGGTGGCGGCGAAGGCGTAGGGGTCGGACTCGTAGGCTTCGCGGCGCAGGACGACTTCAACGCGGGTGGCGATGTCGCGGGGGGAGCGGACCTCGACCGACAGGCCGAAGCGGTCGAGGAGTTGGGGGCGGAGGTCGCCTTCCTCGGGGTTGCCGGAGCCGACAAGGACAAAGCGGGCGGCGTGGCGGATGGACAGGCCGTCGCGTTCGACGACGTTCTCGCCGGATTGGGCGACGTCGAGGAGGAGGTCGACGATGTGGTCTTCGAGAAGGTTGACCTCGTCGATGTAGAGATAGCCCCGGTTGGCGCGGGCGAGGAGGCCGGGCTCGAAGGCCTTGACGCCCTGGGCGATGGCGCGCTCGACGTCGAGGGCTCCGGTCACGCGGTCTTCGGAGACGCCGAGGGGCAGGTCGACGACGGGGGTGGGTTTTTCCACGATGGTGGGGTCGGTGATCCCGGCCCAGTCGGGGCATTGGGCGGGGTCGGCGCTGTTGACTGGGCAGGCCCGGACGGCGCGGATTGGTGGAAGGAGCGCAGCGAGGCCACGGACGGCAGTGGACTTGCCGGTGCCACGGTCGCCGAAGACAAGGACGCCGCCGATCATCGGGTCGATTGCGGTAAGTGTCATCGCCAGGCGCATATCGTCCTGACCGACAACGGCGGTGAAGGGGAAAGGCGGCTTGGCACCACTGGCGGGCTGGGGCCGCGTGGCCTGGTTGCGGTGAAGCGCGGTCATGCGGCGTGCCTTTCTGTATCCCAGGCCCCGGCGAGGGGGTTGGCCCCGTTCCACTGTCCTTGGGTGCCAAGGACGTGGAAGCGGGCGTAAAGTTCTTCGGCGAACCAGCCGTTGTCGCGGGCTGCCTGCATGGCGGCGGCATGAGGTCCCATGTGACGGGCAAACTCGGCCATGCGGGCGGCGTCGGGCCAGATCGAGAAGGTGACCTGGTGGAGGAGGGGAACCTCACCGATGCCAATCTTGAAAAGCACGTTCGGGTCGGCACCGATGCGGGCCGAAATGTCAGGGACGCGCTTCCAGAACGCGGGGGCGTGCTGGGGTTTGACCGTGGCGCGCGTAAGCGCGGCGATGGGGCCATGATGCGCCAGCGGATCGGTGGTGTCGGTCAACGGGTTCACCCCGGCCCAGCTGCCTCGGGCGGAGAACGGGGCGAGGAAAACCGTCCAGCTTTCGGCGGCATGGGCACGCCAGCGGACAAGAATCGGGTGCTTCGACATTTGTTCGCGCGCATGGACCTCGTCCGGCCAGACGGCAAAGATTGCCCAGACCGACCAGTTGGGGCGGGGCGTGAAGCCCTCACCGGTGCCCGAGCCGCAGAGCTTGACGAAGTGCGCGCCGGACCAAAGCCGCCGGGGCCGCGCAAGCGCCATCTGCGCGATCACCCAGAGCCGGCTGGCAGGCGTCGCGAAGCGGAAGAGGCTGAGGGTAGCGACGGATATGAGTCGATCCTCCGGGGAAGGTGTCAGGACAGAATTACACCTAATGCAGACGCAGGGAAGCTAAATCAGCCTGTTTTGGCGTCCAAAAAAGCCAAGTTGTAAATCTAGGTGGACAGTATAGGCTGTGGGAATGACACAACATCCTCGGGTCGGGCAGGTCGATACGCTGCCCTTTGCACTGGATGGCCGCGGGCGGGCCGTCGTGATTGGCGCGGGGCTTGGCGGCCTGGCTTCGGCGATGCGGCTGGGGGCGAAGGGCTGGCAAGTGACGGTGGTAGACCGGCTGGATCGGCCCGGCGGGCGGGGGTCTTCGATCACGCAAGGTGGGCATCGGTTCGACCTTGGGCCGACCATCGTGACTGTGCCGCAGGGCCTGCGCGAGTTGTGGGGCGCTTGCGGACGGGACTTCGACCGGGACGTGACGCTGGTGCCGATGGAGCCGTTCTACAAGATTCTGTGGGAGGACGGGTCCAGCTTCACGGCTCGGAAGGGCGATGCGGCGATGGAGGCCGAGGTTTCGCGCCTGTCGCCAGGGGACCTTCCGGGGTTCCGCAAATTCCTGAAGGATGCCGAAGCGCGCTACTGGTTCGGGTTCGAGGACCTGGGCCGCAGGTCGATGCACAAGCTGGTGGACCTGATCAAGGTGCTGCCGAAGTTCGCGATGATGCGGGCGGACCGGTCCGTCCATGCCCATGCGGCGCGGCGGGTGCGCGATCCCCGGCTGCGCTTTGCGCTGTCGTTCCACCCGTTGTTCATCGGCGGCGATCCGTTCCACGTGACATCGATGTATGCGCTGGTCAGCCATCTGGAGCGGGCCTTTGGCGTGCATTACGCGATGGGCGGAGTGCAGGCGATTGCCGAGGCGATGTCCGGTGTCGTCAAGGATCAAGGCGGCCGGGTGGTGCAGGACGCCGAGGTGGACGAGATCCTTGTCGCCAAGGGCCGTGCCTCGGGTGTGAGGCTGGCCGATGGGCGGGTGCTGGCGGCGGATGTCGTTGTGTCGAACGCCGATCCGGGGACGACCTACACGCGGCTGATGCGCAATCAGCCGGTCAAACGCTGGACCGCGCCGAAGCTGAAGCGCTCACGCTGGTCGATGAGCCTGTTCGTCTGGTACTTCGGGACCAAGGGGACCAAGGGCATGTGGCCCGAGGTCGGCCATCATTCGATTGTTGTCGGCCCACGCTACCGCGAGCATATCCGCGAGATATTCCAGACCGGCAAGCTGTCGGAGGACATGAGCCTGTATGTGCACCGGCCCTCGGTCACCGATCCTTCGGTCGCGCCGGAGGGGGATGACACGTTCTACGTCCTGTCGCCGGTGCCGCATCTGGGGCACAAGAACCCGGTCGACTGGAAGGCGATGGAGGAGACCTATCGCCTGAAGATGCTGAAAGTGCTGGAAGATCGCCTGCTGCCCGGTCTGACGGGGCGGGTCACGGAAAGCCTGGTCTTCACGCCCGACACCTTCCGCGACCGGTATCTGTCGCCACATGGGGCGGGGTTCTCGCTTGAACCGCGCATCCTGCAATCGGCCTGGTTCCGGCCGCACAATGTGTCGGAGGAGTTGCCGGGGTTGTATCTTGCCGGGGCGGGCACGCATCCGGGGGCTGGTGTTCCGGGGGTGATCGGGACGGCGGAGGTGCTGGCGACCTTGGTGCCGGACGCGCCGGAGCGGGCGGCGGTGCCGATGCGGATGGCGGCGGAATGATCGGGGCCGAGGACATGGCGGCTTGCCGGACGATGATCCGCACGGGGAGCCTGTCTTTCCACGCGGCCTCGCGCCTGCTGCCGGCGCGAGTTAGGGACCCGGCTTTGGCGCTTTACGCCTTCTGCCGGGTGGCGGACGACGATGTGGACGAGGTGCAGGACAAGGCGCACGCGGTCCTGAGGTTGCGGGAACGGCTGGACCTGATCTATGCGGGCAAGCCGGAGGCGCGGCCCTCGGACCGGGCCTTTGCGTCGGTCATCGCGGATTTCGACCTGCCGCGCGCCTTGCCGGATGCGCTGCTGGAAG
>WOUW01000040.1:19238-22360 GCA_009773055.1 Paracoccaceae bacterium | reverse complement strand
GGGGGGGGGGGGGGGGAGGGGGGCCTGGTAGTGGTCGCCCTCGGGGTTGTTCTTGACGAGGTCGGTGATGGTTTTCAGCTGGATCGGGTCGACGATGGCGCCGATGTCGATGGCCTTGTCGAGGGGGTCGCCGACGCGGAGGCCGTCCATCCGGCGTTTGAGCTTGTCGTAGAAGCGGGGGGCGATTCCTTCCTGGACGAGGAGGCGGGACCCGGCGCAGCAGACCTGGCCCTGGTTGAACCAGATGGCGTCGACGAGGCCTTCGATGGCAGAGTCGAGGTCGGCGTCGTCGAAGACGATATAGGGGGATTTGCCGCCGAGCTCCAAGGTGAGGGCCTTGCCGGTGCCAGCGGTCGCCCCGCGGATGCGCTTGCCGACGGAGGTGGAGCCGGTGAAGGCGATCTTGTCTACCGGGCTGTCCACGAGGGCCGCGCCGGTGGCGCCGTCGCCGGTGACGATGTTGAGCACACCTTTCGGGAGGCCCGCCTCGCGCGAGATCTCGGCGAAGAGGAGGGCGGTGAGGGGGGTGTATTCGGCGGGTTTGAGGACGATGGTGTTCCCGGCGGCGAGGGCGGGGGCGACCTTCCAGGCGAGCATCAGGAGGGGGAAGTTCCAGGGGATGATCGCGCCGCAGACGCCCAAGGCGGTGAGGTCGGGGTGTTCGGAGGGGAGGAGCTGGGCGAGACCCGCGTGGTAGGAGAAGTGGCGGGCGACGAGGGGGATGTCGATGTCGCGGCTCTCGCGGATCGGTTTGCCGTTGTCGAGGGTCTCTAACGTGGCGAGGAGGCGGGAGTGTTTTTGCGTGAGGCGGGCGAGGGCGTAGAGGTACTCGGCGCGGCGGAAGGCGGGGAGTTTCGCCCAGCCGGGTTGGGCGCGGCGGGCGGCTTGCACGGCTTTGGCTATGTCGGCCTCGGTGCCCTGGGTGACTTCAGCGAGGGGTTTGCCTGTGGCGGGGTTGTGAGTGGTGAAGGTCTCGCCCGGCGCGGTGAAAGTGCCGTCGATGAAGTGGCCGAAGGTGCCGTTGTGCTTGGCGATCCAGGCAAGGGCCTCGGCGGAGGACTCGGGGGCGGGGCCGTAGGCCATGCTGTCGAAGATTTCCTTGATGGTCATGGGATCAGTCCTTCGCCGTCGCGCGGGTGGGGGCGGTTATCGAATTGAGCGCCTTGCGGCGCGAGCCTTGTGTCTCGCCTCTGCGCGCGAAGTGCGCGCAACCGGCTCGGGCGGCCTCCGGCGGGGATATTTGGAAACAGGTGAATGGATGGGTCGGGACGGGATACCAGACATTGCATGGCTCAGCCCATCGCGTGGCGGAAGCCAGCCGAGTAGTGGCCGGTGAGGTGGTGTTCCAGCTGGCGCTCGATGTCTCCCAGCAGGGAGGAGGCGCCGAAGCGGAAGAGGTCGGGTTGCAGCCAGGGATGGCCGAGTTCGTCCTTCATGAGGGAGAGGTAGACGAGGGCGTCCTTGGCCTTGGCGATGCCGCCTGCGGGTTTGTAGCCGACCTTGAAGCCGGTTCGGGTCTCGTAGTCGCGGATGCAGCGGATCATGGTGAGGGAGACGGGGAGGGTGGCGTTGACAGTTTCCTTGCCGGTGGAGGTCTTGATGAAATCGGCACCGCCCATCATGCAGACGAGGCTGGCGCGGGCGACGTTCCTAAGGGTGCCAAGCTCGCCCGTGGCGAGGATCGCCTTTACGTGGGCGTCGCCGCAGGCTTCGCGCATGTCGCGCATTTCGTCGTAGAGGGCCTGCCAGTTCTGCGTGAGCACGTGGCGGCGGGAGATGACGATGTCGATTTCGCGCGCGCCGGCGCGGACGCTTTCGCCGATCTCCATGATGCGGAGTTTGTAGGGGGAAAGGCCTGCGGGGAAGCCGGTGGAGACAGCAGCGACGGGGATGGAGGTGCCTTCCAGGGCGCGAACGGCGGGTTCGACCATCTCGTGGTAGACGCAGACCGCGCCAACGGTCAGGCCGGTCATCCCGAGTTTTTCCAGCATCCAGGGCGCGACGGGCTGGCGGGCCTTGGCGCAGAGGCGCTGGACGCGACCGGCGGTGTCGTCTCCGCTGAGGGTGGTGAGGTCGATGAGGCTGATGGCCTTCAAAAGCCAGGCGGCCTGGTAGTCCTTCTTGACCGACCGGCGACCGGGCAGGGTGGCGGCGCGGCGTTCGATGGCCGACGTGTTGGCCTGGACCGAGGCCACCCAGTCGAGGTCCAGCGCCATGCCGGGATTGCGGGCATGGGTGACCTGGGGCAGGAGACCCGTCTGGGCAGGGGCGAAGGTGTTCATGGGATGTCCCCGAAAGACCCGGTTCTCGCGACGATGCCACGCGGGGCCGGGCGGTGGCAAGGGCCGGGGTGGGTGTTTTCTGACCGAATGGTCAAAAATCAGGGGTCCGGGCGTTCAGAGGCCAGCGTGGCCCAGGGTTTGCCGGTGCCAGAGGCGGGCAGGTCTGGATCGGCCTCGCCGCGCAGGATCAGGGTCTTGGCAAGGACCAGGGCCGAGATCGGGGCGGTGAGAAGGAGGAAAAGAGTGATCAGCGCCTCTTGCCAACTGACCAAGCCTTGCCCTGCGAGATCGAGAGCCGACACGACGAGCGCAGAGCCGACGCCGATGGTCGTGGCCTTGGTCGGCGCGTGCAGGCGCTGCATCGGGCGGGGCAGGCGCAGAAGGCCGTAGGACCCGACAAAGGCAAAGATGCCGCCGCCGATCAGGAGGGCCGAGAGAGCGAGGTCAAGAAGGAGATCGAAGGTCATTCGATGATGCTCCCCCGCAAGAGGAACTTGCAGTAGGCGACGGTCCCGACAAATCCGGTCAGGGCGAAGATGACGGCGACTTCGAGGTAGAGCCCGGTGCGCGCCCAGATGCCATAGGCAACGACGAGCGCGATGGCGTTCACGGCCATGGTGTCGAGGGTCAGGATGCGGTCGGTCACAGTGGGTGCGGTGAAAAGGCGCCAGATGTTCAGGATCAGCGACAGGACAATGCACAGAAGGAAGAAGGTCAGCGCATGGGGCAGGATCATTCGAAAATCCTTTTCAGACGGGTCTCGTAGCGGGCCTTGATGTCGTCGCGCACGGCGTCCGGGTATGGCGCGTGGAGCGCATGGACCAAGAGCGCGCGGCCGTC
>WOUW01000040.1:7379-19233 GCA_009773055.1 Paracoccaceae bacterium | reverse complement strand
GGGTGCCGGGGGTCATGGTGATGGTGCCGGCGAGGAGGGTGATCGCCTCGGGCGAGGTGAGGTCGAGCGGGATCGCGACCCAGTTCGACCGGATCTGGTCGCGCGGCATGAAGAGGACGATGCGGGCGACCTGGAAGTTCGCGACGATGACATCCCAGAGGACAAGGACCGCATAGGCGGCAAGACCGAAAGGCCGCTTGACGCGGGGGCGGTCGGGCCACCAGGCCGAGGTGATCAGCGGGATTGCGGTCGCAAGGATCACGGCCATCACGAGGCTGCCCAGCTTCCACTGGTTCACCAAAAGGAACCACAGAAGCACGAGGGTCAGCGACAGGTGGGGGTGGGGAAAAAGGCGCTTCACGGGCCTGCCCCCAGCCGGTTGGCGGCGATGTAGGCTTCGGGGGCGTAGAGACCACCTGCGGTGGTTGTGAGCGCGGTCGTCACCGGGCCTGCGAAGATGGTCAGCGCGGCAAGCCCGGCGAAAAGGGCGAAGGTGGCGGTGAAGGCCAGGGGTTCGGGGCCGGGCCCGGCGGGTGGGGCATCGGTGGAGGGTTTCCAGAACAGTTGCGACCCGGCCCGGGCAAAGCCGAGGATCATCAGGAAGGACGAGACAAGAATCGCGGTCCAGATCAGCGGGGCATCAGCGCGGAAGGCATCGAGGATCAGAAGCTTGCCGATGAAGCCGGACAGCGGCGGCAGGCCGGCAAGAGCCACGGCGGCGGCCATGAACAGCGCTCCGATCAGGCCGGTCTGGGCGAAAGCGGCCGCATCGGGCAGCCGGACATGGGCGCGGCGGCGGGCGACAAGGTCGGCGACAAGGAAGATGGCAGCGGTCGCGAGGGTGGAGTGGAGGATGTAGTAGAGGGCGGCTGCCGTGGTTTGCGGGGTGAAGGCCGAGATCGCCAGAAAGACATTGCCCATCGAGGCGATGGCGGCAAAGGCCGCAAGCCGGGGCAGGGTGGTCGCACCAAGGACGCCGATCGACCCGACGGCGAGGGTGACAAGGGCGGCTGGCAGGACGAGGTCGTGCAGAAGTGCTCCGGTGGCGGCAAGGTCGGGCGGGAAGATCAGGCTGCCGAAGCGCAAGGTGGCGTAGGCGCCGATCTTGGTCATCACGGCGAACAGCGCCGCAACGACACCGGGGGCGTTGGCATAGGTGCCGGGCAGCCAGAACTGGAGCGGCACCAGCGCGCCCTTGATCGCGAAGACCAGGATCAGCATGACAGCCGCGACGCGGAGGAGGGCCATGTCGCCCTCGGGCAGACCGGGCAGTTTGGCCGCGAGGTCGGCCATGTTGAGCGTGCCGGTGACCCCGTAGAGAAGCGCCAGCGCGATCAGGAACAGCGACGAGCCGATCAGGTTGAAGGCGATGTACTGGATGCCCGCGCGGGTGCGGGCCGACCCTCCACCATGGATCATCAGCCCGTAGGACGCGATGAGGAGGACCTCGAAGAAGACGAAGAGGTTGAAGGCGTCACCGGTCAGGAAGGCTCCGCCGATGCCCATCAGAAGGAACATGAGGAGTGGGTGGAAATGCGCGCCCTTGCGGTCCCAGCCAGAGCCGATGGCGTACAGCGCGCAGACCAGTGCGAGGGCGGCGAGAAGCGCGACCATCAGGGCGGACAGACGGTCGAGCATCAGGACGATGCCGAAGGGGGCAGGCCAGTCGCCGAGGAAATAGGCCTCGGGGCCGTGGGTGGCGGCGGACCACATCAGCGCAACTGCGATGGCGTTCAGGGCCAGGATTGCGGCCAGACTGGCGATGCGCTGCAGCCCGATGTGGCCGCGCAGGAGAATGACCATCAGCGCCGCGACAAGGGCGGGCAGGACGACGGGGGCGATGATCCAGTGGGTCATTGCCCGGCCTCCCCGTCGTCCCCGGCGTCGAGGTCGATGCGGTCATGCCCGGACGACAGATAGCCACCGATGGCCATGATCATGATCACCGCCGTCATCCCGAAGGAAATCACGATGGCGGTCAGGACCAGCGCCTGCGGCAGCGGGTCGGCGTAGGTGTCGCCGGTGCCGATGATGGGGGCTGCGTTCACCGCAAGGCGGCCGGAGACGAAGATGAAGATGTTGACCGCATAGGACAGGAAGGTAAGGCCGAGGATCACCGGAAAGGTCCTGAGGCGCAGCATCAGGTAGATGCCCACGGCGGTCAGAAGGCCGATGACGCTGGCAAGCAAAGCCTCCATCAGCGGTGCCCTTCGGTGTCGTAAGCCCGGGTGCTGGCGCGTTCGCCGGTGCGCAGGGCAAGACGCGACAGCGAAGCGAGGGTCAGAAGGACCGCGCCGAGGACGCAGAGGAAGACGCCAAGGTCGAAGATCGCGGCACTGGCAAGTTCGAACTCCTCCAGCGGCCAGAGATCGACGTATTGGTAGCCCGAGGTCAGGAAGGGCAGACCGAAGAACCAGGGGCCGACCCCGGCAAGCGAGGCGATCAGGACGCCCCAGCCGATCAGCACATGGTGGTCAAAGCGTTGGCGGGCTTGGGACCATTCGTAGCCCGAGGCGATGTATTGCATCAGGTAGGCGATCGCGAAGATAAGGCCGGCGACAAAGCCGCCGCCTGGCAGGTTGTGGCCGCGCAGGTAGATGTAGACGCCGACCATCATCGCCATGGGCAGAAGAACACGGGTGGAGACGACCAGCATCATCGGATGGCGGTCGCCGGATTCCCGTTCGCGCGGCTGGGCGGCAAGACGCCGGGTCACTTCGGCATTGCGCAGCAAGGACTCGGATAGGGCGTAGATGATCAGGGCGGCGATGCCGAGGACGATGATCTCGCCGAAGGTATCATAGCCCCGGAAGTCGACGATGATGGTGTTGACCGCATTGGTCCCCCCGGCACCGGGTTTCGACTGGGCAAGATGGAAGGCCGAGATCGGGGTGAAGGCCGGTCCCCTTGTCATCATCGCGTAGGCCAGCGCGCCGATGCCGACCCCGGCGATGCCGGCGATGACGCCGTCGCGCACGCGCCGGGGCAGCGGGCTTTCGGCGGGGGTGTCCTTGGGCAGGAAGTGAAGGGCGAGGAGCATCAGGAGGATGGTCACTACCTCGACCGAGACTTGCGTGAGCGCAAGGTCGGGGGCCGAGAACAGCATGAAGAGGGGCGCGATCAGAAGGCCTACGACGCCCGTCAGGATCAGCGCGGTGATGCGGGACCGGTGCAGGAACGGTGTCGCCAGTGCGGCGATCATCAGGATGGCCCAGATGCCGGTCACGATGGGGTCGGCGGGCAGCACTGCTCGGGTGCCCGGGGCGTGCGAGCCGCCCAGGAAGGCCCAAAGGGCTGCCCCGGCGATGGCGAGGACGGCAAGCACCACCGCGCGGCCGAAGCTGCCGTTGTGCAGGCCATCGGTGACAAGGCGGGAAAGGGCGGCAAGCGGCTCGACAATGCCGTCGAAGATGCGCTTGGCGTCGGGGCGCGGGGCTGCGTTCCAGATCGCGCGGAGCCGGGGGTAGGCCCCAAGGCACACAAGGCCCCCGCCGATGGCCGCAAGCGACATCCAGAGCGCCGGTACAGATAGCCCATGCCAATGCGCGATGTGGACCTGGACGGGGCTTGCCGTAACGGCGCTGGCGGCGACGTCAACCAGCCAGGCCGCTGTGGCCATGGGAAAGAGACCGATCACGACGACCAGCACGGCCAGAAGTCCGGGTGCGGCCCAAAGGCCGAAGCCGGGATCATGGGGCTTTTGCGGGTAATCCTGTCGCACCGGGCCAAGGAAGCCATGGGCAAGGAAACGAAAGCTGTAGGCCACGGAAAGCAGCGCCCCGATTGTCGCCAGCACTCCCATCGCCCAGGGGGTGATCCAGATGGTGTGGGCGGCTTCCTCCAGCATCAGCTCTTTCGAGAGAAACCCGTTCAGGGGCGGGATCCCGGCCATCGACAACGAGGCCAGAAGGGCGATGCCGAAGGTGATCGGCATAAGCCTGCGCAGCCCGCCCAGGCGGGTGATGTCGCGGGTATGCACCGCGTGATCGACGATCCCCGCTGTCATGAAGAGGGTGGCCTTGAAGGTGGCGTGGTTGATGATGTGGAAGACGGCAACGGTCGCGGCAGCCTTCGTCCCGAAGCCCAGAAGCATGGTGACAAGGCCAAGGTGGCTGACGGTCGAAAAGGCCAAGAGCGCCTTCAGGTCGTCCTTGAAGAGGGCAATCTTCGCGGCCATCACCATGGTGATCAGGCCAGTGGTCGAGACGATCCAGAACCACTCCGGCGTGCCCGCCAGCACCGGCCACATCCGGGCCATCAGGAAAAGCCCCGCCTTCACCATCGTGGCCGAGTGCAGGTAGGCAGAGACCGGCGTGGGCGCGGCCATCGCATGTGGCAACCAGAAGTGGAACGGGAACTGCGCCGATTTGGTGAAGGCCCCGAGAAGGATCAGGATCAGCGCGGGCAGATACCAGTCCGACGATTGGATCAGGTCCTTCTGGACAAGGATCACCGTCAGGTCGTAGCTGCCCGCGATGTTCCCAAGGATCAGCATCCCGGCAATCATCGCCAAGCCTCCGCCTCCGGTCACGGCCAGCGCCATCCGCGCGCCCTGACGGCCTTCGGGCAGATGCTTCCAGTAGCCGATGAGGAGGAAGGACGAGAGCGAGGTCAGCTCCCAGAAGACGAGGAGAAGGAGGATGTTGTCGCTGAGGACGATCCCCACCATCGCGCCCTGGAACAGGAGGAGATAGCTGTAGAACTGCCCCATCGGATCGGCTTTCGCGAGGTAGAACCGGGCGTAGAGGATGATCAGCAGCCCGATTCCGAGGATCAGACCCGCAAAGAGAAGTCCGAGCCCGTCGAGGAAGAGGTTGGCGTTCAGACCCAGCGCGGGCAGCCAGTCGATCCCGGTCTGGATAACCTCGCCGCGCAGGACGGCAGGGGCGTGAGAAACCAGAAGGAGGAAAGCAAGGCCGGTCACCGCCCCGGTGGCCAGCGCGCAGGCGTTGCGTCCGGCGCGGATGACCAAGCCGGGAAGAAGTGCGCCAAGGAAGGGCAGGACCGCAATCAGGGCAAGTGACATACGTGGGGCGTCCATGTCGGGCGTTGCGGTCCGACACACGTGGGCGGTCGGCAAAAGACTGCCCTAGTCCATATCCGGTTGCCGGCAGTCGCGGCAAGGCCAATGCAACAGCGGGCCGTCCTTGGGGGTCTCTGGACAAAGCGCAATCGCAGGACTGTTTCCTGTCCTGGTCATGCTCATTTCGAAAAAATACTCCCGCCGGAGGCACCCGCCTGAATGTCCTGCGAATGGGCGGAGTTGATGGCGCACGCAAGGGCACAGGGACGCGGCGCCAAGCAGGGCCTGGCCCGCGCCGGTGAGCTTGAAACTTGGCGGCGGCAGCCGCGTCCGGTGACTGCCGCCGGTGTGGGATCAGACCGCTTCGGTCACGCCTTCCGGCAGTTTTGCGCCGGTCATGAAAGCGACGGCGTCCGACATAGAATAATCCGACGGCTTGATCACGCAGAGCCTGCGGCCAAGCCGGTGGATGTGGATGCGGTCGGCGACCTCGAACACATGCGGCATGTTGTGGCTGATCAGGATGATCGGGATGCCACGGGCGCGCAGGTCGCGGATCAGTTCCAGAACAAGACGGCTTTCCTTGACGCCAAGGGCCGCCGTCGGTTCGTCAAGGATCACCACCTTCGACCCGAAGGCCGCGGCGCGCGCCACGGCCACCCCCTGCCGCTGGCCGCCCGACAGGGTCTCCACCGGCTGGGTGATGTCCTGGATCGTCATCAGGCCAAGCTCGCTCAGCTTGTCGCGGGCGAATTTCTGCATCCGCTTGTGGTCCATCTTGCGAAAGACCGAGCCCATGATCCCCGGCACGCGCCATTCGCGGCCAAGGAACATGTTGTCGGAGATCGACAGGGCAGGCGACATGGCAAGATTCTGGTAGACCGTCTCGATCCCCAAGGCCCTGGCGTCGTCGGGGCTGCGGAACTGGACGGGCTTGCCGTCCAGAAGGATCTCGCCATGGTCCGGTGTCACCGCCCCGGACAGCGCCTTGATCAGCGTCGACTTGCCCGCACCGTTGTCGCCGATGACGGCGCAGATCTCGCCCGGCATCAGCTCGAAATCGGCGCCGCTCATCGCGACCACGGTGCCGTAGCGCTTCATCAGGCCTTTTGCCTGAAGGATCGGTGTCACCCCGTTCTGGTTGGTGCTCATTGCGAAGCCCTCCGCAGCCATTGGTCAAGTGCGACGGCGATGATCACAAGGCATCCCGCCGCGAATTTCTGCCAGTAGTCGTCGACGCCGGCCAGCGACAGGCCAGTGATGAACACACCCACGATCATCGCGCCAAGAACAGATCCGATGATCGACCCGCGCCCGCCGAAAAGCGAGGTGCCGCCGATCACCACGGCGGTGATCGAGGCGAGGTTCACATCCTCGAACGCGATCGGCGAGACCGAGCCAACGCGGCCGATGGCGATCCAGGCGGCGAAACCGCAGATCAGGCCCGCTGCGGTATAGACCGAAACCAGCGTCCGGTTGACGTTGATACCCGACAGAAGCGCTGCATCCGGGTCATCGCCGATGGCGTGGACATGTCGGCCCCAGGCAGTGTGGTTCAGCACATACCACAGCAAGGCTGCCAGAAGGATCAGGGTAATGCCGCCATAACTGACGCTGGCCCCGCCGACATTGAAACCCTGGCCGAAGAACAGCAGTCCCGGCGCGTTCGCCTCGATGTCGACGTTGCGGACGGATTCCGACTTGGAATACCATAGCTTCAGTGATTCAAAGATCGACAGCGTGCCCAGCGTCACGATGAAAGGCGGCAGGCGCATCAGGGTGACGAGAAGCCCGTTCACCGCGCCCATGACGCCGCCAAGCGCCACGCCAAGAAGGACGGCCAGGATCACCGGAACGCCCGAAAAGACCGCGACGTTTGCCATCACCAGAGATGACACTACAAGAATGGCCCCGACCGACAGGTCGATGCCGGCGGTAAGGATGATCAGGGTCTGGGCCAGGGCGACAAAGCCGGTCACGGTCACCTGTTTCAGCACGGTCGACAATGCGCCGACGCCCAGAAACCGCGGTTGGATCAGGCCGAAGATCAGGATCGAAAGCACCAGCACCAGTGCTGGGATCATGGTCGGGTTGCGGCGCAGGAAGTTGCGCAGCTTGTGGACAATGGTCTTGTCATCCTTTTCAAAGCTTGCCACGACCTTGTCGGCCTTGGTCAGTGTCGCCTCGAAATCGGAAATGGTCTTGGTCGGCGCGTCTTCGCTTGCCATGTGCGATCTTCCCCCCGGATGACGCCAGTGCCCCTCGGGACACCGCTTATGAAGAAGGGCGACTGTAAAGCCGCCCTTCCAGTAATCAAGCTCTTGTCAAGGGCAGATCAGCCCCAGCAAAGCTCGGTGCCCTTGGTCGAGTCGATCGACGGCACGCCTTCTGCGGGCTTGTCGGTCACCAGGTTCACGCCGGTGTTGAAGAACGTCAGGCCTTCGGTGACGGTCGGCTTGGTGCCGTCCTTGGCGTAGGCGGCAATCGCTTCGATGCCGAGCGAGGCCATCTTCAGCGGGTATTGCTGCGAGGTGGCACCGATGACGCCCGACTTGACCGAAGCCACGCCCGGGCAGCCGCCGTCGACCGAAACGATGATCGCCTGTGCTTCCTTGCCGGCGTTCTTCAGGGCCTGGTAGGCACCTTCAGCAGCCGGTTCGTTGATCGTGTAGACCACGTTGATGTCCGGGTCCTTGGCCAGCAGGGTTTCCATCGCGCGCAGACCGCCTTCGGGGTTTGCGTCCGAGGTTTCGTGGCCGATGACACGCGGATCGGTTTCCGAGCCCATCACCGACAGGTCCGGAACTTCGATGCCGAAGCCGACGAGGAAGCCGGTGTCGCGCTGAACGTCGACCGAGATGTTGTCCTTGTTGATGTCCAGCATCGCGATCTTGGCGGTCGCAGCGCCTTCACCCATCGTCGCGGCAGCCCACTTGCCGATCAGAAGGCCAGCTTCGAAGTTGTCGGTCGCGAACGTGATGTCCTGGGCTTCGGTATCCGCAAGCGGCGTGTCCAGTGCGATGACCAGGATGCCCGCTGCGCGCGCGGCCTTGAGGGCCGGGCCGACGCTGTCGTTCGACGGCGTGATCAGGATACCTTTGGCACCAGCGGCGGCGCAGTTTTCAATCGCGGTGATCTGAGGTGCGGCGTCGCCGTCCTTTTCACCGGCATAGGCCTGGAAGTCGAGGCCGGCTGCGGTGGCAGCGGCTTCGGCGCCCTCTTTCATCTTCACGAAGAACGGGTTGGTGTTGTTCTTGGTGATCAGGCAAGCCAGGTCGGCGGCCGAGGCCATGCCCGACATCAGCGCGAGCGCACCGGCGCCCAGAAGGGCCTTCGTCATGAGTTTCATTGGTCTTCCTCCCAAGGTGGGGACGTTCATGCCCCCGGTTCAGCAATCTGCGCACAGGACCAACTGGACGCTGCGCCGCGATCCACAAAAGCCGATTCCCTCCTCTGCGTCAAGATAATTAAATCACTCTGATTTATTATTGACAGGGCCTGCTTCCGTCTCCAGTCTACCGGGTCATGGCCCCGCGGCATATCCCGATGGTCCATCGATTCCGGCACGCCCAGAACCAGGGGGAGGAGAGCCATGCTGATCGGTATTCCGCCCCTTCTGGGGCCTGATTTCCTGTCCGTCCTGCGCGCGATGGGCCACGGGGACGAGATTGCAATCGTGGACGGAAACTACCCGGCGGTCGACCATGCGCGGCGGCTGGTGCGCGCCGATGGTCATGGTCTTCTGGCCGTCGTCGAAGCCGTCCTGACGGTCATGCCACTGGACCGAGCGGTTCCGGCGGCGCTTTTCCGGGCCAGTCTGAACAACGATCCAGCGCAGCGGGGCGAGATTCACAGCCAGATCGACGCTCTGTTTGCCCGGATGGCACCCGGGATGCAGGCGGTCCCGCTGTCGGGCGAGGCGCTGTATCCGCGCATCCGGGCGGCGCATGCGATCGTCGCCACCAGCGAGATGGCGCTGTTTGCCAACGTCATCCTGCGCAAGGGCGTGATCGGCCCGGCGGGCTGAGGGGAGCTGTCGTCATGCAGGGGTCCTCAGCCGACCGCAGCGCGCCCGAGGCGGCCGTCCTTCGGGGCACCAACCAATCCGGGATGCGCGACCACAACGAGCGACTTGTCCTGTCGCTGGTGCGCCGGCACGGGGCGCTGGCGAAGTCCGACATCGCGCGGATGACGGGGCTGTCGGCCCAGACCGTCAGCGTCATCATGCGCGGGCTGGAGCAGGACGGGCTTCTGGCCCGGGGTGAGCCGGTCCGGGGCCGGGTGGGTCAGCCCTCGATCCCGATGTCACTGGCCCCAGAGGGCGCGTTTTTCTTCGGGCTGAAGGTGGGGCGACGCTCGGCGGATCTGGTGCTGACCGATTTCAGGGGCCGTCTGCGCGCAGCGCGGCGGAGGGTCTACCGCTATCCGACGCCGGATGCTGTGGTGGATTTCGTGCGGGAGGCCGCCCCGGCGCTGGCGGGAGAGCTTCCCGTTGCCTTGCGGGGCCGGATCATGGGGATGGGTGTGGCGATGCCGTTCCAGCTGTGGAACTGGGTGTCGATCATCGGTGCGCCGCAGTCCGAGATGGACGCCTGGCGGGCGCGCGACCTAGAGGCCGAGTTGGGGGCTGTCGTCGGCCTGCCGGTCTACGTCCAGAACGACGCGACCTCGGCCTGCGGGGCGGAGCTGATCTTCGGGACGGGGGAGCGGCCGAAGGACTTCCTCTACTTCTACTTCGGCACCTTCATCGGCGGGGGGCTGGTGATGAACGGCCAGCTGTTCCTGGGGCGGACCGGGAACGCGGCGGCGGTGGGGTCGATACAGGTGCCGGCCCCGGGTGGCGGGACGCGGCGGCTTATCGACCTGGCGTCCATGTCGGTGCTGGCCGAGGCGATGGAGGCGGCGGGGGAGCCGTCGGATCACCTCTGGTCCCAGCACGACCGGTGGGAGGTGTCTGCGGGGGTGCAGTCGGCCTGGCTCGATCAGGCGGCGGGCGCGCTTGCGCATGCGACGCTGGCGGCGGCGGCACTCTTGGAGGTGCAGGCGGTCTTGATCGACGGGTGGATGCCCGTGCCGGTCCGGGCCGAGCTGGTGCGGCGGACGGAGGCGGCTCTCTTGCGGTTGGACCTGGCCGGGATCGACGTGCCGGTGATCCGGGAGGGGACGGTGGGGGCCGATGCGCGCGCTGTGGGGGCGGCGGCGATCCCGCTGTCGCAGAGGTACCTGATTGACCAGAACGCGGCGGTCCGCGAGGGGTAGTGCCCACGCGCGGGCAGGGTTGCGGATCTTTTGAAATCAATGGGTTGTATTTGTATGTTAGGGATGTGTCAGCCTTGTTCTGCAGACGAGGGGCCTGAGTGGATCGGCTGTGATGGCATCGGGAGGTTCCTGCTTGGCGCGAGCGTTTGAAGCCTTGAGACTGCTGGAAAGGAATCAGGTTCAGGCGTAGACTTGCGCGGTCAGATCCAAGGCAAGGAGGCCGCCGTGCAACTCAATGCCCAACAAGTGACAGTCATGCTTCCGGTTCGAGATCTTGCCCGAGCGCGCGACTTCTACGAGCGCGCCCTGGCTCTGCCGTCAGGCGAGGAGAAGCCTGACGGAAAGGTGGTCTACCATTGCGGTGGCACCGAAATCGCGCTGTTCCCCAAGCCCGACGGGACCAAGGCCGAACATACCGCGCTGAGTTTCAAGGTCGACGACATCCGGTCCTCGATTGCAGAACTGGAGGGCCGGGGCGTGGTCTTCGCCGACTATGACCTGCCGGGTTTCAAGACGGTCGAACACGTGTGTGTGCTGGGCTCGGAGAAGGCGGCTTGGTTCTCGGACCCGGAGGGGAACATCCTGTGCCTTCACGAGGATATTCCGGCGTAGCTGGTCTGGGGTGATCATTGGCAAGTCAGTTGGCGCGCGTGCCGAGGCCGCGAGGTTGGTGACTTGTGGCTGGCCCAAGGGCCGTCTGTTAAGTGTGTGTCCAGTCACCGATGGTGCGCTGTAGCGCACCCTACGATATGCGCCAGAGGGTCGGAGAAGCGACTGTCCGGTGGACAGTCGCCCGACCCGATTTCCGGCAGGCGCAAGCCGCAAGGCCTGGGACTGCCAGCTAGCCTTTGCGATTGGAGATTGGGCAAGAGATGGTGGGGTTGAATCCCACCCTGCGAAGGTCTGTCACCCCCGCGCCAAATCCTCGAACAACCGCGCAACCCCTTCTGCACCCGGATCGTTGTGGCCCTTGAGCTTGTCGGCGGCGAGGTAGCTGGCGCGTCCCGCCTTGGCTCGGGTCATCTGGGCGGTGGCGTTTGCGCCGTCCCTAGCGGCTTTGGCGGCGGCTTGCACTCCGTTCGGGAGGGCGGCGAGGGCGGGGGCGAGGGCGTCGATCATGGTGCGGTGGCCGGGGGCGGCGCCGCCGACCTGCATCACGCGGTCCAGGCCAGCGGTGAGGGCTCCGATCCAGGTCTTGCCGGAGGCGCTCGCGTCGCCTGCGGCGGCGAAGAAGATCGCGAGGAGGACGCCGGAGGAGCCGCCCATGGTTTGCGACAACTCCATGCCGATGGCGCGGTAAAGCTGGGTTGGGTCGGCGAGGGGGAGGCGGTCGAGGGCAGAAAGCAGTGCGCGGGCGGCTCCGGCGAGGGTGCTGCCGGTGTCGCCGTCTCCCGATTTCGCGTCGAGGAGGTTGAGGTCGGATTCGACGGCGATGAGGGCTTTGCAGCAGCGTTCCACAAGGGCGCGGCGGGCGGGGTGGGCGGACGGGACGGGCTGGATGGGCGCGAGGCCGTCGGGGAGGGGGCGGACGGCGACGGCGCCGAAGGGGGAGAGGCCGGGCCAGGCGTGGGG
>WOUW01000040.1:0-7368 GCA_009773055.1 Paracoccaceae bacterium | reverse complement strand
GGTGGGGGGCGGTAGGGGCAGCGAGGCTGGTCACTTGCGCGTGGTCGACGGGGAGGAGCGAGACGGAAAAGCCGTGCATGTCGAGGGAGGTCATCAGCGGGGCGGGGCCGATCATCCATTTGACCTTTGGCCCGAGGGGGGAGCGGGCGAGTTCCTCGGCGAGGATCGACATTTCCAGGGGCGTGGTGGAGCCGAGGTTGTTGAGGAGGGCCACGTGATCGCCGGGGCCCATGTGGGGCAGAAGTTTTTCGGCCACCATCTGCATGGCACTGCGCGCGCCGGTGAAGTTGACCTGTTCGATCCCGGCCTCGCCGTGGATGCCGAGGCCAAGCTCGGCCTTGCCGGGGTCGATGCGGTCTTCCTTGGGCGAGCCGGGGACGGTGCAGGTGTCCAGCGACATGCCGATGGAGATCGCGCCTTTGATGACCTGTGTTGCGGCGGCGGTGATGGTGTCGAGGTCGGCGCCGGATTCGGCCATGGCCCCGGCGATCTTGTGGACGAAACGGCGATCTTGTGGACGAAAAGGGTGCCAGCGACGCCGCGGGCTTGCGGCAGGTCGGGCAGGGCGATGTCGTCGTCGACGATGACCATGGATACCTTGAGGCCAAAGGCGCGGGCGCGTTCCGCGGCGAGGCCGAAATTCAGGCGGTCGCCGGTGTAGTTCTTGACGATGAGAAGGCAGCCCGCCTTTCCCGTTACCGCCAGGATCCCTGCCAGCACCGCATCGACGGACGGCGAGGCGAAGACGTCGCCGCAGACGGCGGCGGTGAGCATGCCCTGGCCGACGAAACCGGCGTGGGAGGGCTCATGTCCGGAGCCGCCGCCAGAGACGAGGGCGACTTTGGAGCGGTCCCAGTCGGTGCGGATCACGACGCGGATGTGGGGGTAGCCGTCGAGCCGGGCGAGCTTGCCGCCGGAGGTTCTGAGGAGGCCGTCGATCGCTTCGGTGACGAGGCTCTCACGCGCATTCATGAACTGTTTCATGGGTTTGGCCTTTCAGATGCGGGTGCCGCTGGCGTCGAACCAGAGGGGGTTGTGCGGGCGGATGTGCAGGGTCTGACCGGGTTTGAGGGCTGTGTGCGGTTCGGTCAGGGTGATGAGGCTGTGGGGGCCGAGGGAGAGATGAAGGCGGGTCTGGTCGCCGAGGTGCTCGACGCGGGTGATGGTGGCGGGTTGGCCCCCCTCAGCATCAGTCGGGCCGACGTGGATGTGTTCGGGCCTCAGGCCGATTTGTGCGGCCTTTGCGGGTGCGCCTGGGAAGGCATCGGCGGGCAAGAGGTTGATGTGCGGCTGGCCGAGGCGGGAGGCGACGTAGGTGGTGACGGGCTCCTCGTAGATCTGGCGCGGGGTGCCGAACTGGACGAGGCGTCCGTGGTCAAGGACGCCGACATGCGTGGCCATCGTCATCGCCTCGATCTGGTCGTGGGTCACATAGAGGAAAGTCGCGCCCATGTCGGCGTGGATGCGTTTGAGCTCGATCCGGAGGTCGGCGCGGAGCTTGGCGTCGAGCGAGGAGAGGGGTTCGTCCATCAGGTAGATGCGGGGGTTGCGGACAAGCGCACGACCGATGGAGACGCGCTGCATCTCGCCGCCCGACAGGGCGGTGGCCTTGTTGTCAAGTTTGTGAGGGATCCTAAGGACCTCTGCGACGTCTTTCACCCTTTGCATGATCTGAGTCTCGGGCATCGCGATCATCGGGGAACGGAGCGGGAAAGCCAGGTTGTCGCGGACGGTAAGGTGGGGGTAGAGCGAGTATTGCTGGAAGACCATCGCCACGTCGCGCTGGGCAGGGGTCTCTTGCAGCACCGACTGGCCGCCGATGCGGATGTCCCCCGTGTCGGGTTTGTCGAGGCCGGCGATAAGGCGGAGGGTTGTGGTCTTGCCTGCGCCCGTGGGGCCGAGGAGGACGACGAAAGCACCGCCGGGGATCGTCATGGAGACGTCTTTCAGCGCTTGCGTCGCCCCGTAGGACTTGGTGAGGCCGGAGAGAATGACTTCAGCCATGGAATACCCCGGCATTGGCGGCGGTGCGGAAGGCGCGGCCGGTGGTGGCGTCAAAAAGCGAGAGGCGGGGGGCGGCGAGTTTGAGGCCGGTGAGGTCTCCTGGTCTTGCGGGCTGGGTGGAGGGTGTTCGGGCCTTCACGGTGCCGAAGGGCGTGGAGAGGGTGACGATCTGGGTGGTGCCGAGGTATTCGACCGCCTCGATCCGGGCCCTGAGGGGGGCGGTGTCGGACAGGGTGACGTGCTCGGGGCGGACGCCGAGAACGAGGGCTCCGATGGCGGGTTCCTGAAGCTGGGGAAGGGTGACAGGCTGGTCGCCAAGGGTGACCTGGTCGGCCCCGGCCGCAGCCTGGCTGTCGAAGCGCAGGAAGTTCATCGCCGGGCTGCCGATGAAGTCGGCGACGAACAGGGTGGCGGGGTGGTCGTAGATCTCTTGCGGCGTGCCGAACTGTTCGACGACGCCGTGGTTCATCACCACGATCTTGTCGCCCATCTGCATCGCTTCCAGCTGGTCATGGGTGACGTAGACGGTGGTCGCGTGCATCCGGTCGTGGAGGGCGCGGAGTTCCTCGGCCATGATCTCGCGGAACTCGGCGTCGAGGGCACCGAGGGGTTCGTCCATCATGAAGGCCTTGGGGTTGCGGACGATCGCGCGGCCAAGGGCGACGCGCTGGCGGTCACCTCCCGACAGGCCGCCGACGGGGCTGTCGAGCATGTGGTCGATGCGCAGGATCCTTGCGACCTCGGCGACCTTGCGCTGCACTTCGGCCTTGGGGATACCTTGGGAAACAAGAGGATAAGCGATGTTCTTGCGCACGTTCATGTGCGGATAGAGGGCGAACATCTGGAACACCATCGCGATGTCGCGCTGCGAGGCGGGGCGCATGGAGACGTCTTCACCGTCGATCAGGATCTGGCCCGAGGTCGGGAGTTCCAGCCCGGCAATCATGCGCAGCGTGGTGGTCTTGCCGCAGCCGGAGGGGCCGAGGAGCATGAAAAACTCGCCGTCCCTGATGGTGAAGGATGACCCCTGAACCGCCGTAAAGGCACCGAATTCCTTGCGGAGGTTCTTGATGACGATCTCAGCCAAGGGGGGTCTCCTGTCCGGCGCGGATGAGGTTGCCGCCCGGGTCGAGGAGTGCCAGTTCCCGCATGCCCCAGGGTTTGTCGGCGGCGCGTTCGAGGCGCGGAATGCCGGTTGCGGGCAGGTCCAGCGCGGCCCATTCGGCGTCGAGCGCGTTGATGTCCGTGGGGCGAAGGTAAGCCCCGTGGTCGCACTTGAACGGGTCAAGGTCCGCGTTGTGGAAGAAATGCACCTCTGCGCCTTCCCGCTTCATCAGAAGGTAGTCGGCGTCAATGTAGATCGTGGTAAAGCCCAGCCGCTGCCAGAAGCTCTCGGTTGCCGCGATGTCGCGGGCGGGCAGGATCGGGGAAAGCTTTTCCAGCATCGGCTTACTCGGGGAAATGGCTGGTGATGATGAACATCACGGTGCCGAGGAGGGTCACGAGAAAGGACCAGGTATAGGCCCAGAGGAAGAAAGGCTGCATCAGCATCACCACGCCAAGCGCGATCAGGATGGTGGCCAGAAGTTCCCATGGGCCGCGGCGGAAGCGGAGGAGGCCGGTGAGGAAGGTGCTCATCGCGTCACCCTTTCGTGCGCTGCGCTGGCAAGGGCCGCCCGGACCTCGGCTCCGAAGCGGGAGACGAGGTCTCCTGCGCCCTCGATGCGGTCGATGTCGCCGACTCCCGTGCCAGCGTAGAGGCATGCCCCCATCGGGTCGCCCTTGGCTTCTGGGCCGGGGGGAGTGTCGCAGTAGCGGACCATCTCCGCGCCGTGCTGGCGGAAGACGATGTCGCCCTCGCCGGGGCGGTGGGGCGGCGGGGGAGAGCCTGCGGCCTCCCACGCCGTAAAAGTCGAATTGCGCAGAACACGGTGCATGGCGTGGGGCCAGTCGATGTCGAAGCAGTTGGTGAAGGCGGTATCCTCGGGTTTGGCAGCCAGCAGGGCGGCCTTGTAGTCCGGGTGGGTGGCGGCCTCGCGGGTAACGAGGAAGCGGGTGCCGAGCATGGCCCCGGCCGCACCGGCGGCGATGACCCGCAGGATGGCGGCGGCGCTGGCGATGCCGCCTGCGGCGATGACCGGGCGGTCGCCCGCCACCGCCACGACCTGCGGCAAAAGGGTCGCGAGGGGCGTGGTGCTTTGGACGTGGCCCCCGGCTTCGACGCCTTGAGCGATCACGAAGTCAGCACCTGCTTCGATGGCTTGCCGCGCGCCCGCGGCATTGCCGACCTGGACGCCGACCTTTGCCCCGGCACGGTGAGCCCGGGCAATGCGGGCGGCGTCGACGCCCCACGAGAAGGTCACGATTGGCAGTCCGGAGTCGAGAGCGGCATCCAGCCCTTCACACGGGAAATGCAGGACGAAATTGGCGTAGAAGGCTGCACCCGGAAGGGCTTGGCGCAGGGCGGCGACCTTGGCGGCAGCCTCCTCGGGGCTGGACCAGGTCAAGGCGAGCCCGCCGAGGCCCCCCGCCCTGCAGACGGCTATGGCAAGTTCGGGCGTTGCCGCCGACCCGATCGGGGCCTGCACGATCGGCACTCGTAGACCGGAGAGGGCCAGAAGGGCGGTGACGTGGGACGGCATGGTCATTTGCGCACCGCCCCGAAGGTAATCCCGCGCAACAGGTGTTTGCGCAGAAGGATGGTGAAGATCATCACGGGCAGGAGGAACAGGGTCGCGCCTGCGGCCACGGCGGGCCAGTCCTGGCCGCCGACGCCGATGATCGTCGGGATGAACGGCGGCGCTGTCTGGGCGTTGCCGCTGGTGAGCAGCACCGCGAAGGCGTATTCGTTCCAGGCGAAGATCAGGCAAAAGATCGCGGTGGAGGCGATGCCGGTTGCGGCCTGCGGCAGGACGACTTTGCGGAAGGCCTGAAAGCGGGTGTAGCCGTCGATGAGTGCCGCCTCTTCGTATTCGCGGGGGATCTCGTCGATGAAGCCTTTCAGGAGCCAGACGGCGAGTGAGATGTTCACGGCGGTGTAGAGGAGGATCATCCCGAGATGCGTGTCCGAGAGGCCAAGTTCCCGATACATGAGGTAAATCGGGATCGCGACGGCAATGGGCGGCATCATCCGGGTCGACAGGATGAAGAACAGAAGATCATCCTTCAACGGGACCTTGAAGCGGCTGAAGGCGTAGGCGGCAAGGGTGCCAAGGAAAATGCTCAGCGCCGTCGAGCCGAAGCCGATGATGACCGAGTTCATGAACCGCTCGCCAAAGCGGGACGGGCCGGTGATGATCGTGCCCTGGCGGCGGGCGATCTCCTCCATCAGGCCCTCGGGCGGAGGGAGAGTTTCAAGCTCGGACACCGCAGGGCGAGTGCGGGTGGTGAAAAGGTTGACGTAGCCCTCGACCGTTGGCTCGAAGAAGACCTTTGGCGGGTAGGAGATCGAGTCCGGACCGGTCTTGAAACTGGTGGAGATGATCCAGACCAGCGGCAGCAGGGTGATGATGGTGTAAAGGGTGACAAGAAGGCCCGCGGCCAATTTCGAGGCTTTCGAGGGTTCGGTGACGGAATAGGCGCTCATCTTTCTTTCACCTTGTTCAGGGCCTTCACGTAGATCGAGGCGAGGCCGAAGACGGTCACGAAAAGAATGATCGCGTAGGCACTGGAATAGCCGGTGCGCCATTTCTCGAACGCCTCGCGCTTGAGGTCGATCGAGGTGAGAAGCGTCTCGTCCCCTGGACCACCGCCGGTCAACAAATTGACCATATCGAACATTTTGAAGTTCTCAATGCCGCGGAAAAGCACCGCCAACATGAGAAAAGGCAACACCATCGGCACAGTGATGGTCCAGAACTGCCGCCATTTGGAGGCGCGGTCGACCTCGGCCGCCTCGTAGATGTAGTCGGGGATCGACCGCAGGCCTGCGAGGCAGATCAGCATCACGAAGGGTGTCCACATCCAGGTGTCGACGATGATGATCGACCAGGGGGCAAGACCGCCCGGCCCGAGCATCGAGAAGCTGGCGGCGGGGATGCCGGTGAAGAATTCGACGATGTAGTTCACCATCCCGATCTGCGGCTGGTAGAGGAAGGTCCAGAAGTTGCCGACAACGGCGGGGGACAGCATCATCGGGACCACGATCAGCGTGGTCAGCAGGTCGTTGCCCTTGAACTTGCGGTTGATCAACCAGGCGAGCGTGAAGCCGATGATGACCTGCAGCACGATGGTCCAGATCAGGAAATGCGCCGTGGTCGTCATGTGCGACCAAATATCTTCGTCGGTCAGGATGCGGGTGTAGTTGCGGATGCCGACCCACTTTACCTCGGCATTGGGCTTGTTGGCGGCGTAGTTGGTGAACGACAGCCGGATGGTCCAGATCAGCGGGAAGATGTTGATCGCCAAGAGAAGGAAGATCGTGGGGGCGACGAAAATCCAGGCGATGGTGCGGTCCGACAGGCCGCGAACCTTGCGCGCAAGCGCGGGCGGCGTGGCCTTGGCTGCGATGTCGATGGGATTTGGCATGATCTGATTCCGTGGGGGAAAGTCCCCCTAGCCTACCCCCTTCGGTGAACGAGGGAAGGTCCGTGAGGGTCGCCCCTCTCCCGGTCGGGGAGAGGGGCAAGGCGTGAGGGGTTTAGAGCTTGCCTTCGTCCATGAAGACTTCAGTCCAGTCGGCGATCAGACCGTCAAGCGCCTCTTTCGCGGTGCCGTTGCCGGCAACGACATAGTCATGGATGCGCGACTGCGATGCCTGAAGGAGCGAGGCATAGCTCGGCTCGGCCCAGAAGTCCTTCACGATGGCCATCGAGTCGAGGAAGGTCTGTGCATAGGGCTGGCTGGTCGCAAAGGCCGGGTCTTCGACCACGGCGCGGAGGCACGAGAAGCCGCCCATCGACCACCACTTTTCCTGCACGTCCTGCTGGGCAAACCATTTGATGTAGGCCAGCGCGCCGTCCATGTTGTCGGTGTTGGCGACGACGCTGATGCCTTGGCCGCCCAGCTGGGCGAAGCGTTCGCCTCCCGGACCCGCTGGGTTCACCAGATAGCCGGTCTTGCCGCCGCCGACGTTGGGGTCGACCTCGAAACCGGGCCAGGTGAAAGCGAAGTTCATCTGCATCGCAACCTGGCCGGATTTGTAGGCGTCGATGCCTTCGCCCATGTAGGTGTTCGAGGTGCCGGGGGCGACGCAGCAATCGTAGAGCGACTTGTAGAATTCAAGGCCCGCGACCGCGCCCTCGGAGTTGACGAAGCCTTCCATGTCATAGGGCTTGTCAGGGTTGTCGTATTTGAAGCCGAAGGAATAGAGGACATCCATCGCGCCCATGGTGATGCCTTCGGAGCCACGTTCCGTGTAGATCG
>WOUW01000039.1:18600-33456 GCA_009773055.1 Paracoccaceae bacterium | reverse complement strand
AGCCGAAATCGCACGCATCGAATCCCTCGCCTCGCTTTACCGCGACTCTGCCCTGACCCGGCTGAACCGCGACAGGCATCTGGCCTGGCCCGCGCCTGACCTTCTGGACCTGCTGACCTTGGCTGGTCAGGTCCACGCCGCAACCAAGGGTGCCTTCGACCCGACGGTGCAGCCCCTCTGGCGCGCCCTCGCCTCGGGACAAGACACTGCCAAGGCGCAAGCGCTTATCGGTTGGGATCGCATCCGCCTGTCAACCGAAGGGATCCATCTCGACCACCGGCAAGCCCTGACCCTGAACGGCGTCGCGCAAGGCTGGGCCGCCGACCGCATCGCAGCCCTTCTGCGCGCGCAGGGCTTCACCAACGCGCTGGTGGACATGGGCGAGATCGCCGCCCTCGGCGCGGTAGGCCGCACGGGTTGGCCCGCCCGGATCACCGGCCCCGATGGCAGCCCGTTGGCCGAAACACGCCTGACGAATCGGGCGCTGGCCACCTCATCGCCCGGCGGCACAATTATGAATGGTCATTCGCATATTCTGGGGCCACAGGGTCAAGCGCCCCTGTGGCAGACCGTCAGCGTTTCTGCGCCCTCTGCCGCTGTCGCGGATGCGCTAAGCACCGCCTTCTGCCTGATGGACCGCTCGGCCATCGACCGCGCGCTTCAGGACTTCCCAGGCGCGCAGGTCGAAGTCCTTGCCTGACCGAAGCTTTTCGATTGGCCTTGCAGAATCCATCGAAGGATTTTGTCCCAAGGCCCCCCCTTCGCCGAATATCGCGCGCCCGGTTGACTTTGGTTAAGGCCCGCCCGCCGCGAAGAGTTCACACCACCGTTACCTGAAACGCTTCCGGGAAGGATTCCGCCATGCGCGAAGTCATGACCAAGAGCATGGCCCGGAACATCTTCTACGGCGGGTCATTGTTCTTCATCCTGATATTCGTGGGCCTCACGGTCCAGTCACACCGCTACATCGTCAACACCTCGACCGACAAAGCCACGCTGACGGCCAGCGTCGCGGCGGGCAAACACCTGTGGGAAAAGCACGCCTGCATCAACTGCCACACGATCCTGGGCGAAGGTGCCTACTTCGCGCCGGAACTTGGCAACGTGATGACCCGCTGGGGCGTCGAGCCGGGTGACAACCAGGCTGCCTTCGACGCTCTGAAAGGCTGGATGGACGCGATGCCCTCGGGCGTTGAAGGGCGCCGCCAGATGCCGAACTTCGGCCTGTCGGATGAAGAATACCAGAACCTCGCCGACTTCCTGCTGTGGACCGACACGATCCGCGCGCAGGACTGGCCGCCGAACGATGCGGGCTAAGGGAGACCTGCCATGAAATACCAATCGCAGAAAATCGCACTGGCCTACTTCGCCGTCGCACTCGCCCTCTTTGCCGTGCAGGTGTCGATGGGCCTGATCCTCGGCTGGATCTATGTCAGCCCGACCTTCCTGTCGGAAGTCCTGCCCTTCAACGTGGGGCGGATGCTGCACACCAACAGCCTGATCGTCTGGCTGCTTCTTGGCTTCTTCGGGGCCGCCTACTACCTGGTGCCCGAGGAATCGGAACGCGAGATTCACTCGCCTCTGCTCGCCTGGATCCAGCTTGGCATCTTCGTCCTTGGCACCGCCGGGGTCGTGGTGACCTATCTCTTCAATCTCTTCGATGGCAACTTCCTTCTTGGCAACGAAGGCCGCGAGTTCATCGAGCAGCCGAAATGGGTCAAGGTCGGCATTGTCGTCGCTGCGCTGATCTTTCTCTACAACATCTCGATGACGGTGCTGGCGGGCAAGAAGACCGCGATCACCAACATCCTCCTCCTCGGTCTCTGGATCCTGTCGCTTCTGTTCCTCTTTGCCTTCGTGAACCCCGACAACCTTGCCCTCGACAAGATGTACTGGTGGTACATCGTCCACCTCTGGGTCGAAGGCACGTGGGAGCTGGTGATGGCCTCGATCCTCGCCTTCCTGATGCTGAAACTGACGGGCGTTGACCGCGAGGTGGTAGAGAAATGGCTCTACATCATCGCAGCCCTCGCCCTCTTCTCGGGCATCCTCGGCACCGGCCACCACTACTTCTGGATCGGCACACCCGGCTACTGGCAGTGGATCGGCTCGATCTTCTCCAGCCTCGAAGTCGTCCCCTTCTTCGCGATGATGAGCTTCGCTTTCGTCATGGTGTGGAAAGGCCGCCGCGACCACCCGAACAAGGCCGCCCTGCTGTGGAGCCTCGGCTGCGCGACGCTTGCCTTCTTCGGTGCCGGGGTCTGGGGCTTCCTGCACACCCTCCACGGGGTGAACTACTACACCCACGGCACGCAGATCACCGCCGCCCACGGGCACCTCGCCTTCTACGGCGCCTATGTCTGCCTCAACCTCGCGATCATCAGTTACGCCATGCCGCACCTGCGCGGACGTGACCCCTACAACCAGGTCCTCAACATGGCCTCGTTCTGGCTGATGTCGGGTGGCGTGGTCTTCATGACCGTCGTCCTGACCTTCGCCGGTGCCCTGCAGACCCATCTCCAGCGCGTCAATGGCGAGGCTTTCATGGACGTGCAGGACCAGCTCTGGATCTTCTACGCCATGCGCTTTGGTGCCGGTGTGGCCGTGGTGCTGGGGGTGGTCCTGTTCATCTACGCCATCGCTTTCCCGCGGCGCGAGATCATCGAGCCCGGCGTCCAGACCCCGGCGGAGTGATGATCATGGATGGAACCCAAATGGGGGCGGCAAGCGCCCCCTTCTACCTCCCGCAAGCCGACGAAGTGCAGGTCTTCCAGGCTGCCGCCGCCCACAAGCTGCCGGTCCTCCTCAAAGGCCCCACCGGCTGCGGCAAGACCCGCTTTGTCACCCACATGGCAGCAAAACTTGGTCGCCCGCTCTACACCGTCGCCTGTCACGACGACCTTAGCGCCGCCGACCTGATCGGCCGCTGGCTTTTGAAGGGCGGCGAGACGATCTGGGTCGATGGCCCCCTCACCCGCGCCGTCCGCGAAGGCGCGATTTGCTACCTCGACGAAGTCGTGGAGGCGCGGAAGGATGTCACCGTCGTCCTCCACCCCCTGACCGACGACCGCCGCATCCTGCCGATCGACCGCACGGGCGAGGAGCTTGAGGCGCATCCCGACTTCCTCCTCGTCGCGTCCTACAACCCCGGCTACCAGAACATCCTGAAAACCCTCAAACCCTCCACCCGCCAGCGCTTTGTCAGCCTCGAATTCACCTTCCCCAAACCCGAACACGAAATCCCCGTCGTCGCCCGCGAATCCGGCCTACCCGAGACGCAGGTCCAACCCCTCGTCCGCTTGGCCAACAAACTTCGCGCGATGAAGGGCCAGGACCTCGAAGAAGGCGTCTCCACCCGCCTCGTCGTCTATTGCGCCCAGCTAATCCACGGGGGCATGCCGATCGAACGCGCCATCCGCGCCGCGATGATCGAACCCTTGACCGACGACCCCGACGTGAAGGCCGGGCTCCGCGATCTTGTGACCGCCGTTTTCGGGTGAGGCCGGCAAATGTCATGGGATCACTTCGAGCCATGGGAACCCGAAGAATCCGTCGGGAAACTGTGGCACGCCTTTGCCAGCCGTCTGGACAGCGACCCTGTCCACGATGGAGCCCGTGTCCTCCTGTCACAGGTAGGCGGACGGTTGGCAGTCCTGTTCCGTGGTCTCGGCGGCGACCCCGCCGTCGAGATCAAGCCGGTGGCGATGGAAACCTCGCACCACCGGCTGAGCCTTCTCCGCCGCCTCGGAACCTGGGCCGAAACGACGCCCCGCGCCAGCTTCGACGGCGCGACGCTGCGCCTGCCCGAAAGCCTCGCCGCCTTCCCCGACCCGCGGGCCAATGCTGCGCTTTACCTCTGGCTCGCCGCCGCTGCCGTGGCGCTGAAGGACCAGACCCCGCAGGACCACACCGATCCCTTGCAAGCCGACCTCGCCGCCATCGCAACGGCACAGGCGATGACCGACCTGGCCCTGCAAACCGCCCCCGGCTTCCGAAAACTCCACGCCGACCTTGCCGAGGCTACCCTCTTCTTCCGCCGCACCCCACACCTGCCCTCCGTCGAGGCCGCGGTCGAGGCGCGAGTCCGTGCCGCCCTCGGGGAACCCACAACCCTCGCGCCCCTCCCCACAAAAGCCCCGCGCGGCTACCGCCCCTTCCGCCCGGTGCCGCTCTGGCCCGACCTCCGCCCCCTCTCGCGCAGCGAGACAACCGCCGTCGAGAACCGCCAGACCGAAGGCTCGCCCGAGGAAGCGTCCGAGGAAAAGACCGCCCGCAAGGCCCGCCGCCGCAAGTCCGACCAGGCCAACCGCACCGACAGCTTCATCCTGCACAAGTTCGAAGCCATCCTGTCGATGACCGAATTTCTCAACCTCAACCGCCGGGTCGAGGATGACGACGAGGATACCGCAAGGAAGGCCGCTGACGATCAGGACGAAATCGGCCTCGCCCAGGTCTCGAAAGCCCCCGCCACGCGCCTGAAACTGCACCTCGACCTCGCCCCCGAAGACGTGGACCGCGAACAGATTTCAGGGTCTTTCACCTATCCCGAATGGGATGTCCGCACCGCCAGCTACCTCCCCAGTCACGCCCGGGTGCTTCACTCCCGCGCGGACGCCAGCGATGCGACACCCACATTTCGGGCCGACCCGCGCGCAGCCGCCCGGATTCGCGCCGTCCGCCGCCAGTTCGAGGCGCTCCGTCCCAGCCTCGTTTCCACTCCTGGCCACCCGGATGGCGACGTGCTTGACACCGAACGGGCGGTGCGCGCGCGGGTCGATTTTCTCTCCACCGGCGAAGGCACCGACCGCGTCTGGCGCCAGACCCGCCCCGAACGCCGCGACCTCGCCGTGTCGATCCTGCTTGACGTCAGCCGCAGCACCGAAAGTGCCATCCCCGGCCACGGCCACGACGGCCGCTCTGTGATCGACATCGAACGCGAGGCGCTGGCTGCCCTGTCCTGGGGCCTTGACGCCTGCGGCGACAGCTTCGCGATCCACGCCTTCTCCTCGCTGAAACGCGACCGCGTCTTCGTGCAGGAAGTGAAGGGCTTCGCCGAGCCAATGTCCGAGGCAAGCGAAGCCCGCATCGCCGCCCTCAAACCCGGCCACTACACCCGCCTTTATTGACCAAGGAAGCCCGCAAGCGCCGCCTCCTCCTCGTCATCACCGACGGCAAGCCCAACGACCTCGACCACTACGAAGGCCGCCACGGGATCGAAGACAGCCGCATGGCCATTCTGGAAGCCCGCCGCGCCGGGCATTCGGTCTTCGGCATCACCGTCGACCGCGACGGCAAATCGTGGTTCCCCCGCCTCTTCGGCCAGGGTGCCTTTGCCCTGATCCCGCACCCCGAAAAACTGACCCAGGCCCTGCCGCAAATCTATCGGCAGCTTGTCATCGGGTGACTGATCCCGGCATTCGCGGGCCTCGCCCTTGCCGCGTGACAGGTTAAGCGTTGGTAAATGCCCGCGCCCAGGCCCTTGATTTCAAACGAACCGCAAACCTGCCCGCGCGTGGGCAGTCCTACTGCCCCTTCGACCAGGCCAGCGCCGGGTCTTCCAGGACATAGTCCCGCAGAACTGCCACATCATCAATCTGGGCCGTGTTCTGCCGGATCGTCACCCCCTGCTCTTTCAGCCGCGCGAAGGCCCGGCTCAGGCTTTCCGGCTTCATCCCCAGCCGGCCCGCAATCAGAACCTTGTCATAGGGCAGCGTCACCTCGCAGGCCCCGTCCGGGCACGGCGCCAGCTCCAGCAAGAACTCCGCCACCCGCTGCGCCCCGGTCTGCGCTTTCAGAGCCTCCACCTGGGCGACCAGCCCGTGCAGGTGGACAAAGGTTGCCGACAGGATCGAGATCGCCACTTCCGGGTTCTCGCGGATCTGCCGCAGGAAGGCATCCGCCTCGATCCGGATCAGCGTGCAGTCCGTCACCGCCTCGGCCGCGACCGGGTAGGTGTCGTGCCGAAACGCCACCGCCTCGCCAAAGCTCGACCCCTTGGTGAAGACCCCCACCACTGCCTCGGCCCCCGACGGCGCGATGCGGTACAGCTTCACCCAGCCCTCCGCGACGATGTAGATCGCACTGGCCCGCTCGCCCTGCAGGAAGATCGTCTCGCCCCGCGAAAAACTGCGCACTCGCGCACTCTCCAGAACAGAGTTGACGACCGGCTGGGGAGCCGAAGCAAGCAGCAATGACCGTCGGGCAAGGGCTACAAATTCCGGTTTCATGACCATCACCCGTCCTGCAGCTCTGGAAGGGAAGTAACCCGGTCCAGGCCCTTTTGCCAGCGTCTTGACCATTGCACGTCCAAAGCAGACGTCCTGGCCGACGGACGGAATCAGGTCGCATCATTGCCGATGCGACCTGTGCCAACTTGCTCTCTCTGATGGACAAGGGACTCAGGCCGCCAGACGGGCCATCCGCTCGGCATCCTCAGACACGACCTTCGCCCGCGCCGGACGCGCCTTGCAGCGCTCGATCCAGTTCAGCAGAACCGGATCCTTTGGTGCCGCGTCGGGGAACCAGGCATAGGGTGAATGCAGCAGCAGATCGGCGGCCGAATAGGTTTCGCCCAGGATCCACGGCCCCTGGTCCAACGCCGCACGCAGTCGGACCTGCGCCGTCTGGTGGTCGCGGATCGCCGCCGTCAGCCAAGGATGCGAAAAGCCACCGGCCTCCATCATGAACGTCGGCTCCAAAACGCCCTGATACCACGCCATCCACATCGCGAAGACACCCCATTCCGGCGTTCCGACCTTTGGTGCAATACCGCTGTCGGGGAAGAGGCACGTCAGGTGCAGGATGATCGCCGCGCGTTCGGTGATGACGTGGCCGTCATGCACCAGCGCGGGCACCTTGCCTTCCGGATGCGGGTTCGACGGATCGCGCCCGCCCGAGCCATCCATCCGCGGGATCGTCACCTCGCGGATCTCGATCCAGTCCTGGATGCCCATTTCCTCGATCAGGGTCAGGATGGACGAAGACCGGCTTTGCGGGGAATGAAACAGGGTCAACATGACAATCTCCTTTGCTTGCTCCTGTCCCCGGTCTATCGTTCCACTCCTGCCAATAGCTGTCAGCATGCCATGCCCAAGTCCGACCGCCTTTTCCGCCTCTTGTCCGCCTTCCGGATGCTGCCCCCGCCGGTCACCGCCGCGCGCCTGGCCGAAGAGACCGAGGTTTCGGAACGCACGATCTACCGCGACATCCAGTCCCTGCGGGCGGCCGGCGCGCTGATCGACGGCGAGGCCGGGGCAGGCTACACCCTGACCGAAGACCCCGCGCTGCCGCCACAGATGTTTTCCAGGCTGGAAGTCGAAGCGCTGGTTCTGGGCCTGGCAGAAGTCACCCAGTCGGGCGACGCGATGCTGGCCCGCGCCGCCGCCGAAGCACAGGCCAAGATCATCGCCACCCTCCCCGACCGGGTGCAGCGCCAGGCGATCCATGCCGTCAGCCGGTCCTACCGCTTTGAACGGCGCACCCCCGCCCCGCCGCACCTGCAGCTATTGCGCGAGGCCGCCTGGGACGAACGCGCCGTGGACCTGTCCTACCGCGACACCTCCGGCCACCAGACCGCCCGCCGGATCTGGCCGCTTGGCACCGTATTCCTTGACCGCGAGGTGCAGGTCCTCGCCTTCTGCTGCCTGCGCCAGGACTTCCGCCGCTTCAAGGTCGCGCAGATGACCGATGTCCACCTGACCGACGAAAGCTTCCGCCCCCGCCGCGTGCCGCTGCTTCGCCGTTTCCTCGACCAGCTCCGGGGCGAGCGTGTTGCCCCCGCCCGCGCTTGAAAGCCGTCGAATCCGCGTGATAGCGTCTGCGCGCATGCCCCAGGATGGCCCGATGACCGAAGCCCCCACCCAGTCAGGACCAGTCACGCTTGACCCGACCAAGAAGCCTGCCGGGGCCATGACCATGGTCTACAAGGACTATTACTTCCTGCAGCGCTGGGTGGACTACTACGGCCGCCAGTTCGGACGCGAACATCTGTACGTCCTGTCGCACGGCGGCGACCCCGAACACGACCGCATCTGCGAAGGTGCGAACGTCATCCACCTGCCGCGCGACCCGACCCTCTGGCGGATGGAGCGTCGGCGCTGGGGCATCAACTCCCAGTTCTCCGCCGGGATGCTGCGCTATTACAACTGGTTCTTCGTCGGCGATGTGGACGAGGTCGTGATCGTCGACCCCGACGCCGCCCCCGACCTTGTCACTTACCTTGGCCGCTACACCGGCAAGCGTGTGCCCGCCTCGCTCTGCCCCTTCGGGATCGAGCTGATCCACAACCCCGAAGCCGAGCCTGAACCGCTGGCCGACGACGCGACGATCCTGTCGCGCCGCCGCGTCTTCCGCGCCAACGCGAACTACGCCAAGCCTTGCGTCCTGCGGAAAGAGACCGGCTTTACCATCGGCGGGCACGCCAACAGCCACCAGCCCCGTGTGCTCGACCCGCATCTCTACCTGATCCACCTCAGGTTCTTCGACTACGACAAGGTCACCGAACGTCTTGCAGGCCGCAAGGACATGCGCGCCACGATGGCCGGGGACCGCGATTTGAAGGATGTCGGCAAGGCCTGGGGCAAGGATTTGGAAACCTTCCTTTCGCTATCCAAGGGCGTGGCCGTCCGCGAAGATGCCGAATTGCCCGAGTTCCGGAAACGGATGATCGACGAACAGCAGCACCTTCACGACGGCACGATCACCTTTTTCGGCGGCGGGCGCACCAAATCGCTTTTCCGCCTTCCTGACCGCTTCGCTTCGGTCTTCTGACCGCCCAAAGGACTCCCAATGGACCTGAACCGCCGCCCTGTCGCCTCGCTCTGGATTGGCGAAAGCCTGCACTACGTGAACCAGCTCTGCCTGAAGTCGCATCTGGTGATGGGCCACCCGGTCACGCTCTATTGCACCGACACCGTCCGCAACGTCCCCAAGGGGGTCGAAGTCCGCCCCGCGTCCGAGATCATGGACATCGACCGCGCCATCGTGGCCGAAACCTCGGCGTCGTTCCTGTCCAACGTCTTTCGTTACAAGATGATCGCCAAGACCGGCGCGATCTGGATCGACTGCGACGCCTATTGCTACCGCCCCTTCCCCGAAGGCCAGGAGCATATCTATGCCGGCCACGGCATGCGCGGCGCCCTGAACTGCGGCGTGGTTGCCATGCCAAAGACCGGGCGCCTGATCGAATCCCTCCTCGACTACTACGATAACCTGCCTGACTACCCCGCCTGGTGGGGCAACCGGCAGAAGAAGAAGATGGACAAACTGGACCGCTCGCTGCCGAAGGCCGTCCGCATCTACCAGACGGAACGCACCGCCTTCGGCCCGCAGGCCTTCACCCATTTCGCGCAAGCGACGGGCGACATCGACAAGGCAATGGGGGCCGACACGCTCTATCCCGTGCCCTTCCAGCTGAACGACGTCTTCTACGACCCGCATTCCAACGTCGAAGGCCACTTCACCGACGCAACCCTTTCCGTCCACATCTACACCAACGCCGCCCGCCCCTGGTGGCGCAAGAACCCGCCCTTGAAGGGCAGCTACATCGCCCGCATGTGCGAGAAACTCGACATCGACCCCACTGCCGCGCTGGAAGAATGACCTTCACCCGGCAAACCAGCCCGCATGGGTCGCTGGTGGTGCTCTCCACCATGAAGGACGAAGGCCCTTTCGTGGTGGAATGGGTCGCGCACCACCTGGCGCTCGGCTTTACCGACCTTCTTGTCTACACCAACGACTGTTCCGACGGCACTGATACGCTGCTCAAGCGGCTCGAAGCGATGGATACCGGCGTCCACCACCGGGACAACGTGATGCCAAAGGGGATCAAGCCCCACCCCTCGATGCTGAAGCACGCCGCCGAGGAACCGCTGATCGTCACCTCTGACTGGGTCCTCGTCATCGACGCTGACGAGTTCATGGTGATCAACCACCCGTCGGGCACGCTCGACGGGTTGGTGGCCGATCTCAACGCGATGAACGTTCATGCCATGGTGATGACCTGGCGCATCTTCGGCTCATCCGGCGTCCGCGACTGGTCCCGCGCGCCGATCACCGACCAGTTTACCCGCGCAGCACCTGAATTCTGGAACAAGGGCTGGGGCACCAAGACCATGCTCCGCTTCGATGCCGAATATCAGCGGCTGGGGATGCACCGCCCTGTCATCAAGGAAAAATTCCGTGAGACCGACTATCCAGACACCCAGAACTGGGTGAACGGCTCTGGCCGCCCGCTGGAGGAATGGTTCAAGTTTCGCGGCTGGCGCTCGATCCGCCGGACCGTGGGCTATGACTGGGGGCAGATCAACCATTACGCCATCAAGTCGATGGACGCCTACAGCTTGCGCAAGTTCCGCGGCAATGCGAACGGCAAGCTGACCAAATACGGCTCCGACTACTGGTCGCTGCAGGACCGCAACGAAGTCGAGGACCTGAAGATCCTGCGCTACCGCGACCGGCGCACCGCGATCATGGCGGCGCTCTTGCAGGACGACGAGGTGCGCCATCTGCACGAGGCCGCCCATGCCAGGGCCGAGGCCCGGCTCGCCGAAATTCGCCTCTCGCCCGACTATCAGATCATGGTCGAGGATCTGATCGCAGGCTCCAGCGTGCCGATCAGCCAGGTCGTCGCCAAACCGCCCAAGCTGCGCGACAAAGAGGCGGTGATGGCCGTCCAGACCAAGCTTGAGAAACGCCGCAATGCCCAAGCGAAGGAAGACCGCCGCACCCCGCCGCCGCCCGGTTGGGGCTCGGCCTTCGCCTCGCCCTATGTCTCGGGCTCTGCCGACCTTTCCGCGGACATCCCGCTGGAGCTGGTGGAGAATCAGACCCTCAAGATCCCGCTCGACCCCCGCGTCTTTACCGCCGCCTCGCTGGAAGTGCTGAAGTCCGGCAAGTTCGATCGCCGCCACGCCCGCAACATCGCAGGCTTTCTGAACGGCTGCACAAGGCTTCTCGACCTCGACTGCGGCATCGGATTCGCGGCCCTGCGCGCCCGCGCCGCCAACCCCGACCTGCAGGTGACGATCCACGAGGAACGGCCCTCGCTGTTGCTCATGTCGCGCCGCATCGCCGCCCTGAACTTCCCGGACCCGACCGGCATCGCCTGGTCGCAAGCGACCCTTAACCCCGATGGCATCTGGTCCGGTCTCCACAAGCTTCTCGCCAAAGCCAAGCCCGAGGTGATCCGCCTCTCCGGCCCGCTCCTGCCCGTCGAGGCCCTGACCGAAGCCGCCCTGTCCGAAGCCGCCCTCACCGGCGTCCGCCGCGTCCTGATCCCCTTCCTCGACCCCTCGGAAGTCACCGCCGCCCGCGCAAAACTCGCCCCCGCCCTCGCCGACCTTGGCTTCAGCGAAGATACGAACGGCGAGCCGAACGGCACTCTCTACCTGCGCCGGGAATGACCGGACTGCTCGCCCTCGCTTGCTCATTTCAGAAGTACTCTCTGGGGGTTTGGGGGGCGAAGCGCCCCCAATGACCGAGCCGGTTGCGCGCCCTTCGCGCGCAGAGGCGAGACAAGAGGCTTGCGCCGCAAGGCGCTCATTTCAGCAACCGGGCATGAGGCACCGACACTTCCCCGCCTGACCTGCTCACCGATGACGCCCCTCGGAAACCCGATTCGGATCTGCGCCGATCCGGGTTAACGGTTCAGGCGTATGCCGACCGTATGCATGGGATATGCATGCATCGCATATGGATTGAATACCGGCTTTCTTGCAGTCCGGACAATGGGTTAACCCCGCGTTCGGCCGTCCCTGCGGCGCGGTCCTTCACCCCTCCTTAACCCGCCCCTTGCACCCGACCCGCATTTCCTTATGGTCACTCGCACCTCGGGGTGCCCGTCAAAAGGCTGAGATGCAGCGATGCGAACCCGTCGAACCTGAACCGGATCATACCGGCGGAGGGAAGGTGCATGGGTTTCTCCATCCCCGACCAATCCGTCGCAACATGGAGAAAGATATGCAAAAACAACTCCTTGCTGCGGGCCTTCTGACCTTGGCGCTTCCCGCCTTGGCGGAAACACCCGTCCTGACTGTGCTGACCTACGACAGCTTCACCTCGGAATGGGGCCCCGGCCCGGCGGTGGAAAAGGCGTTCGAGGAAACCTGCGCCTGCGACCTGCAGTTCGTCCCGGCAGGCGACGGCGCTGCCCTCCTCGCCCGCATCCAGCTTGAAGGCGCAGCCTCCGACGCCGACGTCGTCCTCGGCCTCGACACCAGCCTCACCGCCGCCGCAACCGCCACGCAACTCTTTGCACCACATGGGAAAAACCCGACCCTCAACCTGCCTGTCGAGTTCGCCGACCCCAATTTCCTGCCCTTCGACTGGGGCTGGTTCGCCTTCGTTTACGACAAGACCAAGCTCGCGGAACCGCCCAGATCCTTTGAGGCACTTGCCGCCTCCGACCGCAAGATCGTCATCCAGGACCCCCGCTCCTCCACCCCCGGCCTCGGCCTCCTTCTGTGGGTGAAGGCCGCCTATGGCAACCGTGCCGAGGAAATCTGGACCGCCCTTTCCGACAACATCGTCACCGTCACCCCGGGCTGGTCCGAGGCTTACGGCCTCTTCCTCGAAGGCGAGGCGGACATGGTTCTCAGCTACACTACCTCGCCCGCCTACCACCTGATCGCGGAAAGCGATGACACCAAGGCTGCCGCGCTCTTCGACGAAGGCCACTACATGCAGATCGAGGTCGCCGGGAAACTGGCTGCGACCGACCAGCCGGACCTCGCGGACAAATTCCTCGACTTCATGCTGACCGAGGCCTTCCAGTCGGCGATCCCGCAGACCAACTGGATGTTTCCTGTCGTCACTCCTTCGGCGGGTTTGCCCAAAGGTTTCGACGCCTTCCGCCCGGCAAAATCGCTTCTTCTAAGCCCAGAAGAAGCACAAGCCGCCCGTGACCCGGCACTGGCCGAATGGCAAGCCGCGCTCGCCCGTTAGACCTGGCAGCACCGGCGCTGGCAGTCTTGCTGCTGGCGCTGGTCCTGGCCCCAGTCGCAGCCGTTGCGTGGCGTGGGGCGGGGCTTTCGCTTGGCCCGGCGGACTGGTCTGCGGTTCGCTTCTCGATCACCCAAGCCTTTCTGTCTGCAGTGTTTTCCACCGTCCTTGCCATCCCCGTCGCCCGTGCCCTGGCCCGTCGCCGCTTCCCCGGCCGGAGCCTTCTGATCACCCTGATGGGAGCACCCTTCCTTCTCCCCGCAGTGGTTGCCGTGCTTGGCCTTCTCGCGGTCTTCGGTCGCTCGGGAGCGCTCAACAGCGTGCTTTTCGCCCTCGGCTTGCCACCGATCTCGATCTATGGCTTGCATGGCGTCGTACTGGCGCATGTCTTCCTCAACCTCCCCCTCGCCACCCGCATGATCCTGCAAGGCTGGCTCGCTATCCCTGCCGAGCGCATCCGCCTGGCGCAGTCGCTGGGTTTCGGCCCGTCCGAGACCTTTCGCCACCTCGAAGCCCCGATGCTGCGCGAGGTGCTGCCGGGCGCCGCCATGGTCATCCTGGTGATTTGCCTGACGAGTTTTGCCGTCGTGATCACGCTGGGCGGCGGACCCAAGGCCACCACGATCGAGCTGTCGATCTACCAGGCAGTGCGTTTCGAGTTCGACCTTGGTCGCGCGGCCACTCTGGCGGGATTGCAACTGATGATCGGCGGGCTGGCGGCGCTTGCGGTCTGGAGGCTAAGCCGACCCGCCGACTTTGGCGCAGGGCTGGACCGGGACCTGCCGTTGCGCGCCCCGCCCGGTTGGCGGCGCGCGGGTGACACCTTGACGCTGGCGGCAGTCACCCTGTTTCTGACCCTGCCGATTGTCGCGGTGGCCCTGCGCGGGCTGCCGGGGCTTGCAGATCTGCCGCCGTCGGTTCTGCCCGCTGCCGGAAGATCCATTCTCGTCGCGCTGGTCTCGGCGCTACTTGCCACCGCCACGGCAGTGGCGATGTCCCTCGCATCCGCCAGAGGAACCCGCCCGATGATCGAAACGGCGGCGACCGTGCCGCTCGCAACCTCTGGTCTGGTTCTGGGAACGGGACTTTTCCTGCTGATTCAACCGTTTGTGCCGCCGCAGACCCTGGCCTTGCCGGTTACCGTCCTGGTGAACATGGCCCTGTCCCTGCCTTACCTCTACCGCATCCTCCTGCCCGAAACGCGCGCCCTTCAAGCCGACTATGGTCGCCTCGCCGACAGCCTGTCGCTGCAGGGCTGGTCCCGCCTGCGCTGGCTGGTCCTGCCGCGCCTCGCCCGCCCCCTGGGCTTTGGCGCCGGGATTGCTGCCGCCTTGTCGATGGGCGATCTTGGCGTGATCGCGCTTTTCGCCGGAGAGCGTCAGGCCACCTTGCCCCTTGTCATCAGCCAATTGGCCGGAGCCTACCGGATGGACGCCGCCGCGTCGGCTGCGCTGATTCTTGTCTCCCTGTCCTTCGCCCTGTTCTGGGCATTCGACGCCGGAGGCCGCCGTGCTGCAGCTTGACCGACTGACCTTTGCGCAACCGGGCTTTCACCTGACAGCCGACTGGTCGGCAGACCCGGGCAGCCGGATTTCCATCATGGGGCCTTCGGGGGCCGGCAAGTCGACGCTTCTCTCCATGATCGCCGGATTCCTCGCCCCTTCGTCGGGTACGGTGCGCTGGATGGGGGTCGATCTGGCGGCCGTTCCGCCGGGCGATCGGCCCCTGACCATCCTGTTTCAGGACCAGAACCTGTTTCCGCATCTAACCGTCGCGCAGAACCTGGGCCTGGGTCTGCGTCCCGATCTGCGGCTTTCACCTGCCGAGCGCATCACCGTGGACGATGCCCTCGAGAGGGTCGGGCTTACGGGCTTTGGCCCCCGCCGACCGGCGCAACTGTCTGGCGGCCAGGCCAGC
>WOUW01000039.1:13068-18586 GCA_009773055.1 Paracoccaceae bacterium | reverse complement strand
CAGCCGGGCGGCATTGGCACGCGCGCTGATCCGCGCCCGGCCGATCCTCCTGCTGGACGAACCCTTCGCCGCTCTCGGACCTGCCCTTCGCCAAGAGATGCTTGACCTTGTCCGCGAAGTTGCAGACGGGACGGGGGCGCTGGTGCTCATGGTGACGCATGACCCGGGCGATGCGCTTGCGCTGCAGGGGAAAACGGCCTTCGTCGCCGACGGCATTGTCCTGCCCCCGGTCCCGACGGCCGAGCTTCTTGCCCACCCGACGCCCGCCGTTCAGGCCTATCTTGGCCGAAAATGAAAAACCCCGCCGGGCGGGCGGGGTTCAACAACGCGCTCGAGGACCGAAGGTCAGGCGTGCTTCTTGCCTTTGACCGCGGCCCAGATCCGTTTGTTCGTCAGATACAGCAGCGACGAGAGCACCAGAAGGAAGATCACGCTGATGAAGCCCGCGTTCTTGCGGTCCATCAGCTTCGGCTCGGCAGCCCACATCAGGAATGACGAGACGTCCATCGCCATCTGATCGACCGTGGCCGGGGTCCCGTCAGCATAGGTCACCTGGTCGTCCGCAAGCGGAGGCGGCATGGCGATCCAGCCGGTCGAGAAGGCATGGTTTTGGTAGAAAGCCGTGCCGAACTCTTCCTTCTCCTCGCCGGTGTAGCCGGTGAGGATCGCATGGATATATTCCGGCCCGCCCATGCCCTTGAAAAGCTGGTTGATGCCAGAGCCATAGGGGCCGTGGAAACCTGCACGGGCCTTGGCCATCAGCGATAGGTCAGGCGCACCCGCACCGGTGTTGGCCGGGAAGTTGTCGGTTGGGATCGCCTCGCGATCCTCGCCGGTGTCCTTGTCGGTCACGGTGAACTGCGTGGCATAGGCCCGGACCTGGTCTTCCGGAATGCCGGGGCCACCTTCGTCAGAGAGGGTACGCAGGGGAACATATTTCAGTCCATGGCAACCCGAGCAGACTTCGGTGAACACCTGCAGGCCGCGCTGCAGCTGGAACTGGTCAAACTTGCCGAACGGGCCTTCATGTGCGAAGGCCACGTCCTCGATCACCTGTTCCCCCGCGGTCTCGGCCACACCAGGCGTGACGAGGGCCAGGGCAGTGGCGACCGTGAGTGCAAAATTGCGGATCATAATGGATATCCCTCTCACTCGGCCGGATGGGCTTTGGGGCCGTAGTGGGCGTTGAAGTCTTCCTCGATGGTCGCGGGCTGAGCCAGCGGCTTCTCGATCACGCCCAGAAGCGGCAGGATGACCAGGAAGTAGGCGAACCAGTAGGCCGAAGCGATCAAAGAGATTGTCGCGTAGGGTTCTTCCGCAGGCATCGCGCCGCACCACATCAGCACGACGAAGTCGATGCATAGAAGCGCGAACCACCACTTGAACATCGGGCGATAGCGGCCCGACCGCACCGACGAGGTGTCAAGCCAGGGCGCCAGCGCCATGACTGCAATCGCGCCGAACATCGCCAGCACGCCGAAGAACTTCGCGTCGATGATTCCGAAGGACAGCCAGTTCGCTGCAATCACGACCCAGACGTCCGCCGTGAAGGCACGCAGGATCGCGTAGAACGGCAGGAAGTACCATTCCGGCACGATGTGCGCGGGCGTCGCGAGCGGGTTCGCCTCGATGTAGTTGTCCGGGTGGCCCAGGTAGTTCGGCATGAAGCCGACGATGGCGAAGAAAACCGCCAGGATCACTGCCAGCGCGAAGAGGTCCTTGATCACGAAGTAGGGCCAGAACGGCAGGGTGTCGCGCTCGGCGAGAAGAAGCGGTTCAGAGTGGCGTTGTCGACGGCCGGGCCGCCCAGAAGCCAGGTCTGGATCGGCTCGCCGATACCGGGGATCGCACCGAAAAGGCCGGTGATCACGGTGGCGCCCCAGAAGGACATCTGGCCCCACGGCAGGACGTAACCCATGAAGGCCGTGCCCATCATCAAAAGGTAGATGATCATGCCGACGACCCAGGTGATTTCGCGCGGGGCCTTGTAGCTGCCGTAGTAAAGACCGCGGAAGATGTGCAGGTAGACCGCAAAGAAGAACAACGAGGCGCCGTTCATGTGCAGATAGCGCAGGAAGTAGCCGCCATTGACGTTGCGCATGATATGCTCGATCGAGGCGAAGGCCTTGTCGACATGCGGCGTGTAATGCATCGCAAGGATGATGCCCGTGACGATCTGCAAGGCAAGGCAGAAGGTCAGGACGATTCCCCAGATCCACATCCAGTTCAGGTTGCGGGGAGTGGGGATCATGATGGTGTCGTAAAGAAGCCCGACAATGGGAAGGCGGCTATGCAGCCAGCGCTCACCCCCGGTCTTGGGCTCGTAATGGTCGTGTGGAATTCCGGCCATGGTTCTGATCCTTACCCAAGCTTGATCGTGGTTTCATTGGTGAAGGCGGCCATCGGCACCGGCAGGTTGCGCGGTGCAGGCCCTTTGCGGATGCGGCCCGCTGTATCGTAGTGCGAGCCGTGGCACGGGCAGAACCAGCCACCGAACTCCCCCGCGCCGTCGCCCAGAGGCACACAGCCAAGGTGCGTGCAGACGCCCATCATCACCAGCCATTCGCCCGCTTCATCCAGAGTGCGGTTTTCGTCCGCAGCATTGGTACCCGGCTTGTTGGCATTTTCCGAATTCGCATCGACCAGATCGGTCAGGGCAGTGCCGCGAGCGGCGTTGATCTCTTCCGGGCTGCGACGGCGGATGAAGACCGGTTTGCCGCGCCATTTCACGGTCAGCTGAGTGCCTACCTCGACTGTAGATATGTCCACCATGATCGAAGCAAGCGCCCGGGTATCGGCCGACGGGTTCATCTGGTTTACCAGCGGCCAGACAGCGGCCCCCGTGGCCACCACTCCGGCACCTGCAGTTGCGTAGTACAGGAAATCCCGCCGAGTGCCTTCGTCGGTGCCTGCGTGATCGTCTGCGTGGGACACGAAACTTCTCCCCTATCAGGCCGGTGATCGCCGACCCTTTTGATCCGAGGGGCAGTGAATGAACCTACCCCGACGCGCGAGTATCTAGCCAAGCCTTGCGGACTCGTCCAGCGGACAAAGCCGCGCAGGGCAGGGAAATCTGCCGGGAACAGTCGAAGTTGTGGCGAAGGTGCCGCGAAAGTCGGAGTTAGGGTGCCGTTGCCTGCATTGACGGGCGCGCGGCAAAGTCCGTCCACCAGGCGTCCAGCGCCGCATGGGTGCCGCGCCAGTCCCGCTCGGCGTGACGGAAATCCAGGTAGCCGAGCGCGCAGCCGACGGCGATCTGGCCCATGTCCAGGGGGCCGGACAGGTGGCTTAACCAGCGCTCTTCGATCGCCGTCAGTGCGCGGGCGATCTTGTCCCACTGCGCGTCGGCCCATTCGGGAGATCGGGAAGCCTCGGGCCGGACGTGCATTTCGTAGCGCATCAGGACGGCGGCCTCGGCGATGCCGTCGCCGGTAGCTTCGATGACCAGGGTATCCCACAGGCGCGGGGCGGCCGGATAGAGGTGGGCCTTCAGCAGGTCGTCGAGGTAGCGGGTGATCACACGGCTGTCGTAAAGTGTCGGGCCATCGGGGCGTTCCAGCGCGGGGATCTTGCCCAGCGGATTGCGGTCGACGGGCATCGTGCCGGGGTCGAGGGGTGTGCCTGAGGCGGGGACCAGGGTCACGCGGTCAGTGGCCTTTGCTTCGTGGAGAAGGACCATCACCTTCCGGACGAAGGGCGAGGCGGGGGCGTGGAAAAGCTTCACTCCTCCCGCTCCCGCAGACGCAGGCGGGCCATCAGACCGGCGTCGATCTCGTAGCTGCGGCCTTTGAAGCGGACCACCCGGCGAAGGCGGGCGGTGGCGTTGGTCTGGCGGTCCTCGACCCGGTCGGCGGGGCGATGGACGGACAGGCCCTCCCCTAGGTCGTCCAGCGCATCCTCGGCCCGCTGGTCGGTCCGGCCAGGGTGGGTAGCCGAGCGGACCCAGCGAGAGATGGCGAAGGATGTGGTGGCGACGAGTCCGAGACGGACAGCGAGGGGGATCAGGGGGGCGAGGGGCAGGGGCATGGGAACCTCCGGGAAGCTTGCGGCGACTGTAGGTCCGGAGGGGGTGGGGTGTAAACGGGTCTGTGGGCGCCCACGCGCGGGCAGCGAAACGGTTACAATGATTTCAATGGCTTGCTTGCGGTGGGTCACGATTTCTTAACGTTCTGCCGTCGCTTCGACGGGCCGGATCGGCGCTTGACAGGTGGCCAGCCAGTCATTCACGGCCTGGGCCATCCTCTCTGGTCGCTTGCCGCTGGTGTAGTAGGTGGTGAACGGAACGAAGTCGTCCGGCGACCCAAGCTTCAGCTCCATTCGGTATGTCGTGCCATCGCTGTCCGAGCTGACACCGACCCGTGCCCTTTCCACCCGGTTCAAGGGATGGCTGGTTTCGGTCAGGCCCAGCACCGAGCGGCGGGTCCGGGTCACCGTTCCGGTGCCACGGTCGAAGGTCAGCCGGACCCGTTGCACAAACAGCGCGCCAAGCAGAAGCGGCACTCCACCGCCGATCAGGACCATCATCAGCGCGCCGAAAATCTTACCTGATGAGGCCAGCGCCATTCCGGCGGCCAGAAAGATCAGGGCCATCACGATCATGAAGATGCCGATCAGCCAGGGGCGATCCTCGACAATGAGTTGCGTGGTGGTTTGATGAATGACCTTCATGATGCAGCACGCCTTGACATTGATGCATCGAAAGGGTGCCACCACACCGCATGTCGGGCAATCGCGTTTGACAGACCGGCGGAATCAGCTTTCCGGCAGGCCCCGGATCAGCGCGGCAATCTCTTGCGCGGAAGCACCCCCTTGCGACAGGGCCTGCGCGGCTCGGGCGCGGACCTCGGGCGTCTTGTTCTGGTTCAGCTTCCAGGTGCCGTCGACCGAGGTCACATGAAAGCGGAACGGCAGGATCATCCGCATCATCCGGGGCATCGCACCTTCTGTCATCTTGGCGCTGGTCCAGGGTCGCTTTCCGGCGATTCGTGTCTCATGCTCGGCAGAAAGCGCATCGACATGCGGGCGGAGCGCGTCTTCGGGCAAGGGTTCCAGCGTGCCGCGCAGGTGGACGGCGACTTAATTCCAGGTCGGGACCTGGTCAGGGACATCGACATGCGGGCCGTACCAGTCGGGGGAGATGTAGGCATCCGGTCCCGCGATGGCGAGAAGCGCAGGGGCGGGAAGCCCGGCGCGGGCGATGGGGTTCGATCGCGCAAGGTGCAAGTCGGCAAAACTTGCGTCGGCGTTCAGAAGGTATGGGATGTGGGCGGCAAGAGGGCCGTCGGGGCCGTTGACCGAAAGGATGCCGAAACCACGGGCGCGGGCGAAGGCGAGGTTGCGGTCGCGGTGCTCTTGTCGGAAGGCGGGGTTCGGGTGCATGGGTGATTCTTTCGGGCCACGCGTGGGAGGGCAGGACAAAACCCTTCGAAGGGTTTTGCAAATCCTTTCGAAAAGATTAGCGCGCCCAGTCCGGGTCCGGGGCGCCTTGCTGGCCGGCCCCGGTGGCATCCTGCCCCCG
>WOUW01000039.1:0-13055 GCA_009773055.1 Paracoccaceae bacterium | reverse complement strand
GGCCGCCCGGGTTACCCCTGGGCGGCCTTTTGTCCGGTCAGCCGGAAACGCGATCAGCCCTGACGGGCCTTGTAGCGCTTCTGCGTCTTGTTGATCACATAGACGCGGCCCTTGCGGCGCACGACCTGGCAATCGCGATGACGCGTCTTCAGCGAGCGGAGCGAGTTCGCAACCTTCATCGATCTTCTCCTTGTTCGCGGCGCGTCTGCGCCAGTGAAAACAACGTGCCACCCTAGCGGGAGGCGGTGAATGGTGGGCGGTACTGGGATCGAACCAGTGGCCACTACGATGTCAACGTAGTGCTCTACCGCTGAGCTAACCGCCCACGTGCCCGAAAACTGCCTGCCCCCAGCCCCTTCCGGTGAAACGAAAAGGACGCGGGGCGAACCGCGTCGGTCGGCTGGGTCTATACTGACAAGCGCCGAGGGCCGCAAGGGGTTTTGGCTTTCGGCAAACTGGGGCTATATCGGTGGAAGGAAGACGGAGTGCGCCCCTTGTTGCGGACCGAGACCGAGGCCTTTGTCCTGACCCGCCCGGCCCGCCGACTGTCGCCGCTGATCTTTGCCTCGCCGCATTCGGGACGCGACTACAGCGCAGCTTTCCTGGCGCAGGTGGCGCTTGACCGCCGGTCGATCCGGTCGTCGGAGGATGCCTTCGTCGACCGGCTGTTCGACATGGCTCCCGAACTTGGCGCTCCGTTGCTGGCGGCACGGGCTCCGCGGGCGTTTCTGGATCTCAATCGGGCGGCGGACGAGCTTGATCCGGGCGTGATCGAGGGAATCGCCCGGGCGCCACACAATCCGCGCATCTCATCCGGGTTGGGCGTGATTCCCCGCGTGGTGGCCGGGGGGCGGTCGATCTATCGGGGAAAGCTGCGGCTGGCCGAGGCCGAGCAACGGCTGCGGCGGTTCTGGCATCCCTATCATCAGGAATTGGCGGCCTTGATCGAGGAGACGCGGGCGGTCTTTGGTCAGGCGGTCCTGATCGACTGCCATTCGATGCCGCACGAGGCGATCGAGGCTCATACAAGGCCCAGCGGGGCGGGACGTCATGGACCAGGTCGAGGCGGCCTTTGCCGGGGCCGGGTTGCGGGTGGGGCGGAATGCCCCGTTCGCCGGGGCCTATGTGGCGCAGGCCTACGGGCGTCCGTCGCGGGGCGTGCATGTGGTGCAGGTGGAGATCGACCGGGCGCTTTACATGGATGAAGTGCGCATCGAACCGCTGGCGGGCTTTGCGGGGTTCCGCGACCTGATTGCAGGCGTGGTGGCCGAGCTGGTGCAGCCCCCGACCGTGGCACTGGCTGCGGAATAGGGCACGGATCTTCAGCGCAGGCTTCGGCCCTTGATGATTGCCTCTGCGCCGAAGCGGGCGCGAATGGCGTCTGTCGCGCGTTCGGCGGCGGCGCGGCGGTTGGCCTCGGGATCGAGAAGGTCCTGGGACAGATCGGCCTGATCTTCGGGCGCGAGGTCGGAGATGCCGACGCCGATCAGGCGGAAGGGGCCGTGGGTGCCGGCGTGGTCGAAAAGGTCCCGCGCGGCGCGATAGATGCGGTCGGTGAGCTGGGTAGGGTCGGAGAGGGCGTGGCGGCGGGTGACGAGCTGGAAATCGCCCTTCTTGAGCTTCAGCGTCACCGTGCGGCCTGACAGGCGCTTGGCCTTGGCGCGGTCGGCGACCTGTTCGGCAAGCCGCCAGATGTGACCGTCGAGAAGGTCGGGGTCGGAGGTGTCCTCGAAGAAAGTGGTTTCCTTCGAGATCGACTTCAGCTTTTCGTCCCGGTTCACCCGACGGGTGTCGAGACCCCGCGCGAGATGCCAGAGGCGATCTCCCATTGACCCTAAGCGCGCACCAAGGTCTGCGCGGTCCCAGCGAAGAAGGTCGGCGATGGTACGGATCCCTGCGGATTCCAGCGCGGTCTGGGTGGCGGTGCCGACGCCCCAGATGACGCGAACGGGTTTGGGCTTCAGGAAGGTCTCGGTCTCGGCTTTGCCGATGACGGAAAAGCCGCGCGGTTTGTCGAGGTCAGAGGCGATCTTGGCGAGGAACTTGTTGTGGCTGAGGCCGATGGAGCCGGTGAGGCCCAGCTCATCCTCCATCCGTTTGGTCAGCTTTGCCAAAAGGACAGCGGGGGGTGCGCCGTGCAGGCGGGCGGTGCCGGTGAGGTCCATGAAGGCCTCGTCGAGGGACAGGGGCTCGATGGAAGGGGTGAGGTCTTCCATCATCGCGCGGATGGCGCGGGAGGCCTCGGTGTAGGCCGAGAAACGGGGTTTGACGACAACGGCATCGGGGCACAGCCGCAGCGCCTGGAACATCGGCATGGCGGAGCGGACGCCCTTGATCCTGGCGATGTAGCAGCAGGTGGAGACGACACCGCGCTGGCCGCCGCCGACGATCACGGGCTGGTCGCGCAGGGCCGGGTTGTCGCGTTTCTCGACGGAGGCATAGAACGCGTCACAGTCCATATGGGCGATGGAAAGCTCCGTCAGTTCAGGATGAGCAATGATGCGCGGCGACCGGCAAGCGGGGCAGCGGGCGGTCACGCTGTCGGTCAGGGTCAGGCAATCGCGGCAGAGGCTGGGCATGGGGCAAGGCTAGCACGCTGACCTCCGGCTGTGGAGACCGCGCGCGGAAAGCGGTTGACCTTCCCGCAGCCCTTTCGTCCTATCCACGCGTCAGCCGCAAGGACCCGCCCGCGCATGCCGCACCCCTACGAGACCCTGCCCGAGGATCGCTTCTGGCGCACTGGCGTGGCCGATCGGGACGCGCTGGACATCACGGGTCTTTGGAAACCGAAGCACGAGATCCGCCGCCGAACCCGGATCGTCACGGCGGGGTCTTGCTTTGCCCAGCATTTCGCCAAGGCCCTGGTCGCGCGACGCTATCGCTGGCTGGACTATGAGCCGGGACCGGCGGGCCTGACGCCGGAACAGCGCAAGGACTATCACTACGGCACCTTCAGCTTTCGCACCGGCAACATCTACACGCCAAGGATGCTGCTGCAGTGGCTGTCGTGGTCGCTGACCGATGCCGCCCCGCCGGATGAGGTGTGGGAGAAGGACGGGCGGTTCTATGACCCGTTCCGTCCGGGGGTCGAACCGGGCGGGTTCGCCAGCCCCGAGGAACTGCAAAGTTCGCGCCGCGACACCTTGCGCGCGATGGCCGAGGCGGTGCGGGGAGCGCATGTCTTCGTCTTCACGATGGGGCTGACCGAGGCGTGGCTCAACAAGACGACCGGGGTGGAATATGCCGTTTGCCCCGGCACCGTGGCAGGCACGTTCGACGCGGAGGTGCATGGCTTCGTCAACCACGGCTTCGGCGCGCTGATGGGCGACATGACGGCGGCGCTGCGGCTGATGTTCCGGGCGAACCGGCGGCTGATTGTGCTGCTGACGGTGTCGCCGGTGCCGCTGACCGCAACCGCCTCGGGCCAGCACGTCCTTACCGCGACAAGCCATTCCAAGTCGATGCTTCGCGCTGTGGCGTCCGAGTTGACCCAGACCCAGGTGCGGGTGGATTACTTCCCGTCCTACGAGATCATCACACATCCGGCCTATCGCGGACGCTTTTTCGCGCCGAACCTGCGGTCGGTGCTGTCCGAAGGCGTCGATCACGTCATGACGCAGTTTTTCCGGGATCAGGCGGCGGCATTCGACGGCGAGGCGGTCACGCCGCAAAGCAGTGCCATCCCACCAGAGGACGCGCTGCTGCCTGATCCGCCCGCGCCTGCGCCATTGCCCCCGGAAGCCCTGCCGGAAGAGGCCATGGAACCCGAACTGTCCGAAGCCGAGGAATTGCGCTGCGAAGAGGAGATCCTGGCCGCCTTCGCGCCGGATCAGCGGCATGGCTGACAGGCTGCCCCGGCTTTGCATCTTTGGCGACAGCCACTACGCCTGCCTGAAACAGGCCGAGGTGCAGGGGCTGGTCGATGTGTCTGGCGTCGACCTGGAATACTGGGGCCATGTCGGGGGCCGCTTCCGCTATCTAGAATATCGCGACGGCGCAGTGCGCCCGCTGGATGATTTCACCGCCCGGCGCTTTGCCAAGTTCAACGCAAAGGGGCGCATGGACCTGCCTGCCGCCGATTTCGACACCATTCATGTCACCGGCGCACGAGTCTATGTCTGGAGGCTGTTCCACCAGATCCTGAGTGGGTTGACCAAAGGATCGTTCCTGAGTTCCGGCCTTGTGCGCCGCATCCTGACCGATGGCCTGCGCGGACAGGCGGGGTATCAGCTTTCGGTCGGGCTCGCCTCGTCCGGGACGGCGCGCGTGGTTCTTTCACCCATCGCCTATTACACCGCCGACCCTGACCGCTTTGCCGATGTGGTGACGCCCGAAATGGCCGCGCTGATCCCGGACAAAGTGCCGGAGTTCTGGGACATCCTGCGGGGCATTGCAGAGAAGGACGGCATAACCTTGCTGCCGCAACCGGACGAGACGGTGTCGGCGGGCCTGTTCACCGATGCGGGTTATGCGGTGGCAAACCATGTCGAAAAGCGGGACTATGAGCACCATAACGCAAGTTACGGTGCCTTGATCCTGGCGCGCGCCGTGCAGATCGCGCGACAGGCGTAAGTCCCGGGGTTGCGGCGGCTGGATGCGGTCGCCAAGATGGGGAAAGGAGGCCGGATGCTGGAGCTTGCCGCGAAACTGCCGCCCGGCGCACTGATCGGTGGCGATGACCGTCTTTTGGGCGAGGCGGTGCTGCGCACCGGTGGCGCGCGCTTTGTCGCGCGCGAGGCGGCGATGGTCTGGACCAACGGCAACATCTCTGGCTGGCGGGAATCGCATCTGGCCGTCGAGGCCGTTCCGGCAGGGCCGAACAGCGGCAACAGCCGGTTCGAGGTCGGACCGCCGGGGGCGCTGATCTTTCAGGAGGGGCAGAACTGCGGCTTCACCTTGCCGGGCTTCGCACCCGAGGTCGAGGCCTTCACCGTCGCAGTGATCTTCCGGTCTGACGGCGAGGCGAAAACTTTGGCCTCGGTCTTTACGGGTCAGGCGAACAACATGATCTTCCTGACCGAAGGCGACGGGGTGCTTTTGGCAAAGGACCGGCAAAGCACGCTGGAGGTGTCGTTGCCAGTGCCGCGGGGGCGTGGGGTCCAGCTGGCGCTTCTGGGCTTTGACGGGCGCATCCTGCGGCTGGGCCTTGGGTCCGCGCGGACCGAGGCCGGGGGCAGTATCCCCGGGCTGGCCAATCGGGCAGATTTCTTCATCGGTTGCCGGTCGAACCGGGGGGGCTTGGCCAAGACGCTGGGGGCCTGGCAGCTGCACGAACTACTGTTCTGGCCGGATCGCTGCCTTCTCGGCTCGGACGAGGCCGAAGACCTGGCAGCGCTGGCCGCCCTGGATCGCCATGTCCGCTGGACCTACTGAGCCCGTGGAGACGGAGCCGCCGCTGGACATCCCGCCCGAGATGGGGCTGGACGCCGCCGCGCAGGCCGGGCGATTCCTGATCAAGGGGGACCATGCGAACCTTTGGTTCGAGGGCCAGGGTGATGCGCTGGTGGTGTCCTTCGACAATCTGGCGACCATCGACGAAGGCTGGCCGCGCGGCCCCTGGGCGTGGAAGCGGCTGCAGCCGATGGGCCATTCGGTGCTGGGCGTGCAAAGCCACGCGAAGGACTGGTTTCGTCAGCCAACTGCCCCGGCCCTGTTGCGCGGGCTGGAGGAGCGGGGCTTCTTCCGCCGCTTTCGCCGGGTGGTTCTGACCGGGGCCTCGATGGGGGGGTTCGGAGCGCTGAATTTTGCCCCGCTGATCCCCGAGGCGCAGGTGCTGGCCTTCAGCCCGCAATCCACGATGAACAAGGTCATCGCACCCTATGAGCAGCGGTTTCCTTTTGCGGTCAAACGCTCGAACTGGGAAGGGATGCCGTTCCTCGATGCCGCTGCGGCGGTGCCCTATGTCCGGCGGGCGGTGGTGGTCTATGATCCGATGGTCCCCGAGGATCGCGCCCATGCGGCTCGGCTTGCAGGGCCGAACGTGCAGCAGGTCCGGGTGCCGTTCTGCACGCATGAAGCGATCCGGGTTATTCTGAAAACTGGGACGTTTCCCACTCTGATCAATGCGTTGATCGACGGTGACGGGGCCGGCCTGGATTTCTGGCGGGCGTTCCGGGCGCGGCGCGGGGTGACGAAGTGGCAGCGCGCCGTGCTGGCGGCGGCGGCGAACCGGGGGCGACAGGGCCTGGTGATCCGGGCGTCGGATGCGATGCTGCGGCTGGGCGAGGGGCTGCCCGAGGAGGAGACGCTCTTCATCCGCCGGGCACGGCGGGCGGCTGTCAACGCGCTGAAAGCAGCGGCGGGATAGGCTTTTGCTTCGGCCTCATGCTATGCGGGGTCGGACGGGCAGGAACGGCGGAATGGACCAGACACGCGGCCGGATGATGGCGATGACCATGGTGGGGGGGGATCACTTCTTTCTCTCGCGCTGGGTCGAGTATTATGGCCGTCAGCTGGGACGGGAGAACTGCTTTGTCCTGTCCCATGGCGGCGACCCGGAGCACAGACGCATCGCCAAGGGCTGCAACGTCATCTACCTGCCCTTCGACGAGACGCGGAACTGTTTCAACCAGCGGCGTTGGCAGATGCTGTCACGGCTGACGACGGGGTTCACCAACTTTTACAACTGGGTGCTGGTGGGCGATGTGGATGAGATCGTCTGCGTCGATCCAGCGGTGTCGGACAGTCTGCCGGACTATATGGAAAGCCTGGTGGTGAAGGGCGGGCCTCGGGTGGTGACGCCGTTCGCCATCGAGATGGTGCACAACCCGGTGCTGGAGCCGGAGCCTTTGACGGACGGGCGGAACATCCTGGACGTGCGGCGGATCTTCCGGCTGAACGCGAACTACGCCAAGCCCTGCATTACCTGCGACAAGATCGACATCGCGCCGGGCGGGCATTTCGCCAACCATCCGAAGCTGCACCTCGACCCGCATCTTTACCTGTTCCACCTGCGCTTCATCGACCACGACATGACCGAAGCCCGCCTTGCCAAGCGGCGCGAGCAGCGGGTGATCCAGAGCGGAGAGTTGGGCGAAGTGGAGCGCGAAAAGACCGGCTGGGATACGGCGTGGGAAACCTACAAGGCGCTGTCGAAGGAAAAGCCGCGTGCCGAAACGGTGGACTTCCCCGAGTTCCGGCAGGAAATGGTTGATGGTTGGCGCGAGAAGAAGGTGGTCTACTTCGCGCCGGGTGGGGCGCGGCCCAAGGGGGTTTACCGCTTGCCGGAACGTTTCAAGGCTTTGTTCTGATGGCTGAAAAACCGATCCCCCCCGAAGGCGTGATCATCCGGGCCGAAAACGGTGACGTGATCCGCTTTGACGAGACCGGGCTGGTCCTGCGCCTGTCGGACAAGGTGATCGCCGACATCGCCGCGCGGCTGGAGCTGAAGCCGCAGGCCGGGGCAGCAACTGCGGCGCAGCCTCTGCCGGATCTGCCGCAGGATATCGACCTCTGGGCCCCCCGACGTGACGGCGACTGGGTGTCGTTTCAGGCTAACCTGGCAGGAGCTGACGGCCCGCGCGGCTATCGGCGGCATGTCACCGGCGGGGCGATCCTCGCCGAAGCGAGAGGGCCGCTTCTTGCCATCATGGGCATCGGCGGGGCAAGGGCGGGGCTTGGGTCCCCCGGCCCGGCGCGGTTCCGCTGGCATGTGCTGGGACCGGCGGATGACATCGGCGCGGTTGGGCAAGGCGGCGAGGGCGAGGCGGTTGCGACCGATGCGCTGGAGCCGCTGCGCGAGTTGACGGTCGAAGCATTGATTGCGGATGATCTGCTGGCCCGTCGCAGGGCCTCTCACCAATCCTTGCCCCTGTTCATGGTCCGTGCCGAAACCGACACATCATCGTCTTCGCATGATCTGGGCTTGGGGCTTGCGGTCGCGAACCTGGACCAAGCTTGTGCCAATCTGAAGGCCGCGGCGGCCCGCCTGGGGGTTGGGGCTCAGGTGCTGGCGATCGTCCTTGACTACACACTTGAGGACCTCACGGGCGATGGCACTGCCTACCGCGACGGAATGATCGCGCTGATGGAGCGGATCACGCGGGGCATGGCGAAGCAGGGTCTGGCGCGGCCGATCTTCCTGTCCGCCTTCGATTGCGGGACGCAAACCGTCACGCGGGGGCCGGGTCTGGAGGGGCAGTGGGAGCTGTCCTGGAACCACGGCGATCATCAGCTGGTGTTTGCGGCCCCGTCCTATGCGTTCGGGATGGATGACACCGGGCGGCTGACCGATGCGGGCCGGCTGGAAAAGGCGCGGCTTTTGACCGAGGCGCTGCTGGCGGTGCACGGCGGGGGCAAGTGGCAGTGTCCGGTGATCCAGCTGGCCGAGCGTAGTGGGGCGGATATTCGGCTGGTCTGTGAGGCTCAGGATGCGCTGGTGATCGACGCGGGTGATCCCTTTGGCGCGGGGCTGCTGGCCGGGTTCGCGCTGGAAGGCGTGACGAACGGGGCGGTGATCGCGTCGGTTGGGGTTGATCCGGCTGACCCCAAAGTGGTGCTGCTCAAATGCTCCACACGGCCTGAAGGTGAGGTCTTCGTGACCTATGCCCATGCGGCCTCCCCAGGCGATGGCCCCTACCCTGCGAACCGAGGGGCCTTGCGGGGTGACTCCGGGGCAGGGGCACTCCGCCGCTGGGCGCTTCCGGCGCGGCTAAGGCTGACGGGCGGCTGATGGCTTTCGACGCGGACAGCATCCGGGACGACAACATCTGTGTCATCTGGGTGGATGACATGATCGACGTCTTCACCTGGCGCGAGACCTTCGGCATCCGCATCCAGACGCCGAACCTCGACCGTCTGCTGAATGCCGGGGTGAGATTCGGCAACGCCTATGCGACCATTCCATTGTGCGCCCCGTGCCGCGCGGAACTGGCGACCGGTCTGTCGCCGTTCCGAACGGGGCTCGTGGACCTCAACCGCTTCTGGCGTCAGGTGCTTCCGCCGGAGAAGGCCTGGGTTTACGATCTCCGGCGGGCGGGATTCTACACTTTTACCACCGGCAAGGTGGATGCGACCTACAGGCCGATGCCGGAACGCTATCGGCGCGTCCTGTTCCACGAGGATGTTCCCGCGCAGGACAGCGGCGGGCGCGAGAAGGTCAAGCTGTACCTTGACCGGGGGCCGGGGATCGCGGGGGTCAACCATCCCGACGATGACGGGTCGCAGGATCATCTGTTCTACGATTTCACGGTGGCGCAGAACGCGATTGATTTCCTCGGGCGGGTTGACCCAGCGCGGCGGCACCTGATCCAGCTTGGGTTCAAGCATCCGCATTACAACCTGGAATGCCCGGACCGGTTCTATCAGCTGTACGATCCCAGCCAGATCCGCTGGCCCGACATCGCGGCTCCGGAAGATTATTACGGCCCGCCCCCCGGCTTTGCGGTCTACGAGGCAGCCTATATCGCCAACGGCAACTGGACGCCCGAAAAGGGCGGCGATGACGGATGGCGGCAGGTGGTCCGCGCCTATTTTGCCGCGATCAGCCATGTCGATCACGAGATCGGGCGGTTTCTGGACGCGCTGGAGGCGTCTCCGCTTGGGGGGAAGACGACGGTGATCTTCCTGTCGGACAACGGGTTCAACCTTGGGAACCACGACAGCTTTCACAAGATGAGCCAGTGGGATTCTGCCGCCCATGTGCCCTTGGGCATCTGGTCGCCGCGGATGACGGAAGGCCGGGTGATCGACCTGCCGGTGTCCCTGCACAACTTCCCCAAAACGGTGATGCAGCTGGCGGGCCTGCCGCCGCGCCCGGACTGGACCTCGGGGCAAAGCCTGCTGCCGCTGGTTGACCCGAGTTTCGGCTGCTTCGACACCACGAAATCGCCTGTAACCTCGGTCTTCGGGACTTTGTCGGTGCGGCCTTCGATCGAGGGTTACAGCCAGTACCGCTACTTCCGCTATCCGAACGGCGAGGAGCATGTCTACGACGTGGTCGCCGACCCCGGCGAGACAAAGAACCTGATCGCCACGGCTCCGATGGACGTGCTGCGGGGCGAGCTGGTGAAGGGGGCGCTGGACCTGGGCCTTGACCTGCGCGGGTTCGAGAACCCGGCGGACGGGGTCAATGCGATGATGGCGGTCGATGGGTCCGTGGTGCTGGAGGGGCAGCGCGGCAACGACAACTATTGGGCCTATGGGGCCGAGGCCGAGAAGATCAAGGAACAGAAGGACGGCGGCAACGATACGCTGTGGTATCTGGGCGGGCCGGATGGATACGTCCTGCATTGCCCGATGAACGTCGAGAACATCCGCATCGCCACGGTGCTGGCCCGGCATGAAGATGCGGAGGCCGCGAAGAAATCGCCCCGCGTGATGCGGATCGTGGCGCATCCCGACAGTCCGATCCATTTCGAGACGACCGAGCGGGTGATGGTCGATGTCCGCGGGTCACGCGGGAACGACGTGATGATCGGGCCGAAGTACGGCGGGGCCACGTTCTACGGCGGCGAGGGGGACGATGTGCTGCGGGCGATTTCGGTCAGCGAAAGCGCCCGGCATTTCTTCTATGGCGGGGCGGGGAATGACCGGCTGGTCGGCGGCGGCGGGCGGGATGTGCTGGATGGCGGCACGGGCGATGACACGATCATCGGGACTGCGGCGCGGAACCGGATATTCGGCGGGCATGGCAATGACGAGATCCATGATGGCGATGGGTCATCCGTGGTGCAGACCGGACCGGGGCGGAACCGTGTGCGGCTGGGCGGCGGGAATGACACCGTCCATGCCGGGACGGGGATCAACCTGATCGATCCGGGGCCGGGGGCGGTGGTGTTCATCCTCGCCTATGGCGGGGTGACGCATGTCGCCCAGTGGCAGGCAGAGCAGGTCTATGACCTTTCGGCCTGGCCAAGGCCGCCCCAGGTCGCGCGCCGCCCGGACGGGCTGGTGGACGTGACGCTGGGGTTGTCGGTCCTGCGGATCGCCGGGGTGCCCGGCGACCACGATGTTTCAGGTCAGTTCAGGCAGGTTACTCCGCCACTTTGACCACGGTCCCGTGCCCGTCATCATCGTCGCGCGTTTTCCACAAGGAATAGACGATGCCCGCCGCGATGATGCCGATGGTGATCGCCAGCGACAGGTAGGGGTCGAACTTGCCGAAGAAGTAGCTGTAGAAGCCCTTCAGGCCGATGAAGATCAGCACAATGGCCAGCGCGTACTTCAGGTAGTGGAAGCGGTGCACCAGCGCGGCCAGCGCGAAGTAAAGCGCGCGCAGGCCAAGGATCGCCATGATGTTCGCGGTGTAGACGATGAAGGTGTCCGTGGTGATCAGGAAGATCGCGGGCACCGAGTCGACGGCGAAGATCAGGTCGGCGAAGTTGATGACGATCAGCGCAACGAAGAGGGGCGTCGCGAACAACACCAGCTTGCCCGTGGTCGGGTGCGGCTGGCGGACAAAGAACTTCTGCCCGTGCAGGTCCTTGGTCACGTTCATGTACTTCGCGGTCAGCTTCACCACCGGGTTCTTCGACACGTCGGTGTCGCCTTCTGGCACCACCAGCATCTTGATACCGGTGAAGGCCAGGAAAGCGGCGAAGACCAGGGTGACCCAGCCGTAGTTCGAGATCAGCTCGGCCCCGATGGCGATCATGATGCCGCGCAGGATGATCACGCCGATGATGCCCCAGACGAGCGCGCGATACTGGTACTTCCGGGGAATGGCGAAGTAACCGAAGATCAGCGAAATGACAAAGACGTTGTCGATCGAGAGCACTTTCTCGATTATGTAACCTTGGAAGTAACTCGCCACGGGGTTGGTGCCATCGCTTGTGACCAGCGTGCCGTTCGACCAGGCCCACCAGATGTAGCCGCCGAACAGGATCGCGATGAAGATGTAGAAGGCCGAAAGCTTCAGGCTTTCCATGACGCCCAGCTCGTGGTCGCCTTTGTTCAACACGCCCAGGTCGAAGATCATCAGCGTGACGACGATCGCCAGGAACATGAGCCAGAGCCAGACCGGCTTGGCCAGGAATGTCAGAAAGAGGAATTCCATCCCCGTTTACCTCTCTTTGTGCATCGAGAGGTCAGCCTTGTGAGGCGCAAAGTGCCGGGCTGACATCGAGCGTGATTTCTCGATGCGGTCCGACATCACGACAGGTGTCGTCAGAGGGGCCCGGCCCGCATCGGTTAGGTGGGGCCAAGGTGTGACAATTCAACCCCTGATGCCGTGGAATTTTCACGGAAGCGTGACTCTTCCGCGTGGGCCGTCGGATTTTCCGTCGGTGAAGGGCTTGTGGCAGGGGCCGAACGGCCTGTATTCCCAAGCGCAAGCGAGGACCCGACATGAGCCTGAACACTTTCGGACATCTGTTCCGCGTTACCACCTGGGGCGAAAGCCATGGGCCCGCCATCGGCTGCACGGTGGATGGGTGTCCTCCGGGCGTGGCGCTGGCAGAGTCGGATTTGCAGCCGTGGCTGGACAAGCGGAAACCGGGGCAGAACAAGTTCACCACCCAGCGCAAGGAACTCGACGAAGTTCGCATCCTGTCGGGCGTCTTCGAGGGCAAGACGACGGGCACGCCGATCCAGCTGATGATCGAAAACACCGACCAGCGGTCGAAGGACTATGGCGAGATCGCGCAGTCGTTCCGGCCGGGCCATGCCGACATCACCTATCACCAGAAATACGGTATCCGCGACTATCGCGGTGGTGGCCGGTCGTCTGCGCGCGAGACGGCGTCGCGGGTGGCGGCAGGCGGTGTCGCACGGCAAGTGCTGGCGGCGCTGGTGCCAGGGCTGAAGATCACCGGCTACATGGTGCAGATGGGGACCAAAGTCATCGACCGGTCGCGGTTCGACGCAGACGAGATCGAGCGGAACCCGTTCTGGGTGCCGGACCCGGTGGCGGCGGTCGAATGGGCCGAGTATCTGGATGCGCTGCGGCTGTCCCACAACTCGGTCGGCGCGGTGATCGAAGTGGTGGCCGAGGGCGTTCCTGCGGGACTTGGCGCTCCGATTTATGGCAAGCTGGACAGCGACCTGGCGTCCGCAATGATGTCGATCAACGCCGTGAAGGGCGTAGAGATTGGCGAAGGAATGGCCTCGGCCAGCCT